>JAGHSE010000162.1 GCA_018066015.1 Candidatus Colivivens equi | reverse complement strand
TGGCGACAACTGCACTGTGGCAGCCTCCGCTAATCCTGGCTACAACTTCGTCAACTGGACCGAGAATGGGACTCAGGTTTCCGCATCCAACCCATATACTTTCACCGTCACCAGCGACCGCAACCTTGTGGCACACTTCACCGCACAGAACTATGTCATCACCGCATCCGCCGACCCCGCTAACGGAGGTGTCGTCTCTGGTTCGGGCGGATACAACTACGGCGAAACCTGCCATCTGATGGCAACGGCCCATGCTGGTTTCGTTTTCCTGAACTGGACCCGAAACGGCTCCGTCGTTTCCACCAATCCTTCTTACTCATTCACCGTCACCGAGTCGGCCACATACATTGCACACTTTAGCGCCTTGGCATACACCGTCAGCGTTGCGGCCAACCCGACCGATGGCGGCTCGGTCAGTGGCGGTGGCTCGTTCAACTACGGGCAGTCATGCACCGTGCATGCTTCGGCCAACGGCTGCTACCGATTCGACAACTGGACAGAGAATGGCAATGTGGTCTCCGCTTTAGCCGACTACACC
This sequence comes from Candidatus Colivivens equi, assembly GCA_018066015.1. Lineage (GTDB taxonomy): Bacteria > Bacteroidota > Bacteroidia > Bacteroidales > Bacteroidaceae > Colivivens > Colivivens equi. Next base: position 6,101 of record JAGHSE010000162.1, on the reverse strand, counting down.
TTCACCGTCACCGCCAACCGCAACCTTGTGGCTAACTTTTCGTTGCTGCAATATGTCGTATCTGCCGACATCGATCCTGCCGATGGCGGCATCGTTTTGGGCACAGGCACTTACAACTGTGGCGAGACCGTCACCTTGGACGCTGTAGCCAACGAAAACCATAGCTTCGTTGGTTGGTGGGAGAACGGGAGCATGGTATCGAGCAATCCAACCTTGGTCATTGCCACCGACGGCAACCGTCACTTTACCGCGAACTTCGTCTTCGTTGACGGCATTGACGAGAGTGAATTTAACCTGTCAGTTTACCCTAACCCCGCCAACGATGTGCTATTCATCGAAGGCGATGGCATCAGGAAAGTTACCGTGTTCAATGCGCTGGGTCAGGTGGTGGAAAGCCGAGAATGCACCAACCAAAAGCCCCTGATAATAGACACGATCGGTTATGAAGCGGGACTTTACATGCTGCAAATCAGAATCCAAAACGATATGGTCAGAAAACAATTCATCAAACAATAACCGAACTGTGTTATCTTGAAATAAGTTAAACCGAAAGCAGCCGCCCGTTTTGGGTGGCTGCTTTCGGTTTTGTGTAGGTCAATCATCCACCTTGTAGAGATGCGATAAATCGGCGTCTCTACGGACGTGGCTGTTGGTGTATCCTAAAACTTGATGGAGTTACAATTCTTCAAAATGATAGTAATCTTTCGTGTCTGCAGGGGGAACGGAATGGGGTTCTATATTGAATGGGAGAATCTCTAAATAGGCTTGATTCATTGTCTATCATTGAGTTATACTAAATGCAGGTATTTTTTCGATGTACCAGTCGCTTTCAGGATTTGTGTTTCTGGTATGTTTCTTCCAAAGATAGAAATCCTGAGATGGATTCTTTTTTATATATATTCTGTTATGACATGAAGGGCACTCCACATATCCTTTCTTTACAGCTTCGGTGAATTCAATTCCGCTTAAAGTAAAGTAGCCCTGAACAGGATTCTGTCTGTCTCCAATACTTATGAATTGACGGATAAAATTCTTATCCTGAAAAGAGTCTTGCGTATATCCTGTTATTTTGCAGTCTGGACAACAGAAGATCCGATTCGTCAAAAACCCTGGTTGATATGCATGTTTCTTCGACAAACTGTCAAAATCTGTTATTGACAAATCTTTCCAAAATATTTTTGCCACAAATGATATGGATTTGGCGAATAAACTCCACAAAGACTTTTTTATACAACCATATTGTTTCCACTCTCTGATAAACATAATAACATTCCTTAATGCCGCATAATCTCCCCATAATATGTCGGAATTTGCAGACAACAATGATAATTCACTATATTCTTGGCTTGCAATCGATGGTAGTTTTTCCAGTTTTTTGGATTTACCTGTATGAGGATCAAAAAGGTAAACTATTGGCATGAATTCAGGCAATCCTTGCTGAATCATCATAAGTGACAAGAACTCCCCTTGGGTGTACCATGAATCCCAATATGACTTCTCATCTATATTTTCTGTATCAAAAATCCAAACCTCATCAATATGGACAAATACATTTTGGACATAAGTCATCAAAGCCCATCGAAGGTATTCAGTAGGACAATCTTGTGATAATCCTCCAGGTGGATAAAATATAACCTTCCATTTCTCATTCGGATTCTTTAATTTATGGAAATCTTCGATGTGCTGTTTTAATTTGTCAACGTTATACTCTCCACAAAGATTTTCTTTATAAAAACTTCTGTAACTAATAAAAGCTACTTTTTCACCATTTGACAAGAATAACTGAGGATCTTTTTTCACAGAACTATCAGATTCTTTTTTCAATGATGTTTCATTAAACTGACGGTAAATAATCGTTGCTATCGTTTCTTTAATAAACTCTATAATATCACCATTGTCATATGAAGTTACTGGCATTACGTTATCATTAGAAACTTCGAAGTTCTCTCCAAACGGCAAGACATTAGTCGTGTGGGGAATAAAATTCAGAGGCAGGACTGTCCGGCTGACAACAATCACATTTGAATTCATGTAAGGAGCATGAGGAACACACTGATAATTGTCCCCTAAAAGACATCCGAATTCTTCTTCAATTGAACCATCGAAGATAAGAATATCTGAAGTTTTTTGATATTTGTAGAAAAAAAGTGTATTATACTCCATATCGTTTGGGGTTAATATATCCAAACGGCATGTCACGTCATTATGTCCAAAGTCAATTAACATTGCTTCTACATATTTGGGGATAGTACTACTGATAGATTCTATAAGTTCTTTCCCTTTGCTTGTAGAAGAGCCAAAGAGTTTAATAATGTACACCTTGTCTTTCATTGCAATTCAATTAATCAAAATAATTGCGTATCTGGTCAGCGCTTGTCAAACTGACAAGTGATGGGTTGTAATACCTTTTAATGACATCGATATTTGTCCCAGTGTCAGTAAATGATATACATATTGCATTGGGATGTTTTTTGTGGAAATACTCGCACTCGTTCCAAACGCCACATGATATGGCTCCATTTGGGTTCTTCTCTACCCTGCCACCAATAAAAACACCAAGCGTAAAGTTTCCATGTTCAGAAAGCATTTCTTTCCTCATTGCCTCAAGAGATTTTTCTTGGTCTCCATCGCAAGCATCTATGCGTTTTATTTTATCAACAGGAAATTCCTTATTCTCTTTTGGCTGTTCTTCCTCTGGATAATAATTACTTTGGTACAAATAAATATTGGGGAAATCCTTGTTTGTAGCATTGTAAATATTCATCATATTGGCAATAATTGGGGTTATCGTTGGGTGTCCGCCAAAAACCAATATGCCATTGCGATTAATCACCTCCTCAACCAAAGTTACAATTACGTTATGGACTTTCGTAAAATCATAATCTTTCTCAGAAGATAGAGAAGCACTTAAGAATACTGTAGGATTTTTGAAATCACCTTTGGGCATTTTCATATTTTGTAAAGTTGTGATTTTTATATTTTTTTCATTAACGACCCATTGGATATGATTGTTATAGGATTCAGGAACAACCCAATGGTCATATAATATTGAAAAAGACGGAGGCGAAACAACCTTGTCTTTTAATCTATCTTCAAGTTTCTCTATTCGTTGAGAAGTGGGGACGCCAAAAATTGGGCATATAACTCCATCTGTATCTGACTCATATGACCATAAATCTTTTTCATTAATCGTTCTTCTCACATCATTTAGACGCTCCATTTTTGCTTTCAAAAACGAAGTGCGTTTATCGTTTATTATTTTTATTAGGTTGCTTATATCATCATCACAAACGCAATTTTCTTTCTTTAACCGTAACGACTCAAATGCTTTGGCTATTTCAGATTGTTCTCCTTCACCATGAAACAAACGAATAATTCCTGTGTTTGAGTACATCGCCGTGTAAAGTTCTTTTCTGGTATATACACTATCCTTTCCCCAATAACCAGCAGAATCAAGTAACAGAAAAATGTCTGATTCTGCTATTGACAGTCTAATATCGTCCATGAATTTTGTGCCGACATCAAGTTTACGAGTGTCCAAGAATACCTCAAATCCCAATTTTTCAGCAGTCAAACACTTGTACAACTCCAATGCTAATTGCTCTGTCTCTCGTCGCTTATAACTGATAAAGATTCTGGAATGAAAGCTTCCAATTCCAAGTCTTGACAGGATCGCGAACGTCAGATTTAAGGCAAGTTGCTTGCTTTCTTCGCAGCTGCCAAGATCGGTTTCTTTGGGAAGTTGAAAAGAATTAATATTCGAATATTTATCACCGATTCTATTGTCAATGGAAATTGGCAAGGCGGGCTCGTATTTTACATCTGACACCGCATCACATAATGTTAATAGACTGTCTTCTTCTCTATCAACAACGCCACCTTGTATTTCGTCATCAAATAGATAATTAATAGTTTCTTTGAAGGTGGGAACGAAACACGATTGAATAAAACCGTTAGAATTAAGAGATTTATCTATGTGTATTTTTATTTGTAGTGACATAATCTGCGTATTTTGTTTTTTGTCTGTAATTTTTGGTATTGGTCATCGATATTTTGTGCAAGAATCATCATGTTATCGATGTTGAAATAATGTCCTTTAACCTTTGTCTTCAAGTTAACCAAGTATTGTTTATCGCAATTGTTATTTACAATAATATCCAATGGATCCTTGATGCCATAACTACAAATATAGATTAACTTGCCCTGTGCCCAATCATGCCCGCCCAGATGCTTCAACTCCTCAAAAAACACACCAGAAACATTTGTAAAGGGTTCTTCATCACCTACCAAAACAAGAATTATTGTGGAAGAATTCATGTGATCTTTGCAATATTTAATATCGTTCTCATCTACAGAATCGAGATCGTCAAAAACAGCATATTTTCGTCCACTGATAGACTCTAATGCTATTTTTAGGGCATGCCACTTCTCTTTACTGACCTCATCCGCGGGATGGGCTATAAAGACTTGTATGGGATCTTCGAATTGCCGAGGTGTCAAATCATTTGATAAAAGAGCTGATTTTTCATTATCCGATACCTTGGATCCCAATTTTTTTAAGACCTCCATTTGTATATCATATTCTTGTCCCAATTTCTTTATGTTAAGCTCGTGTTTCAATTTCTCAGAGCGAACGAATTTTAGATATTCAAATAATTCTTTAACAAAACTCATATTTGTTATTTTCTTTCATAAATTGGAACAACTTCGATTATACACTCTTTAGGTCCTGTACGTTTCCCCATTCTTGGAGTCCATAGGAGATAGAAATGCTTGTCTGTTGCAGTCAATTTTTCTGCACCTTTGACAATGCTAGATCCTGGATACAAAGGGACGTTCTTTGATTCTGTATAGCAACCATTAATATTCAAGAACTTCCAAATTAAATCCTTATCACTAAAAACATTATCTCGAGTTAATCCACGTTCTTGTTCTTTATCTACCAGTATTCGATCTTTCATAAATCCTTCGTCATAAACATGAGAATTAATACTGTCATTATAGTATCTGAATCTAAAATCCTTGACATCTTCCTTGGACATAACCTTTGGCCATACATATCGTTTAAGTAACTGGAAGAATATCCATCTTAACCATTTTGGTTTCTTTTTCATTTCTCGCATGTTGCCCATAGACTCATACCCTGCCTCAAGGAAATCTCCGTTAGCAAAGTATCGAGCCAACTCTCGGTTCTGCTCATCTGTCATCGCGGGAATGTCTTCGTAAGGAATTATTTCTACTGCGTCCGTGTCCGGATCAAATATGATTAACTTAAAATTCTTTTTCAACTGACCTGAGTGCTTCATTCTGATTATTGTGATGAATTCGCCCAAGCACCACCATGAATCCCAATACCCGTATTCTTCTATTTTACCTTCTTTGTCCTTTTTGTGTTTTGTCTCGAAAATCCAAAATTCATCCGCTTCTCGGATTTCCCTATCAGGCATTGCAACAAAAGCCCATCTTCGAATTTCTGGCATAAGTTCATTACTTAACACTCCACTTGGATATAAAAAAGGTTCTCTCCATTCTTTATGTTTTGGGTCATTGTGATATTCATCCACTATTTTTACAATATCCTTGACATCATATTTTCCTTTATATTTCCTGTCTGTTGGCTCATTCTTTGGATAATAAGCGCTGCGATAACTAATAAAAGATTTTCTTTTATTACCCTCCTCTTTCTTGATGGCATCAAGGTTCTCTCGCATAATATCCATTTCACGTTCAAACATGTTGGTCGGAGGGTTCGTGACATCAATTGATGGAAATCCCTCTCTAACGAGCCTATCGTTAGCATTCATCTTCAACAGTGTGGACTTGAGCCATGCGATGATGTATTCATTGGAATATTCCTTCTTGTATGTAGTAAGGTCATTGTTTGGTTTACCTTAAATCCGCAACCGATCTGCAAGAGTAATGAGTTCCAAAGTAGCAGGCCGGGGAGATGCCTTCAGGCCTTAGTGAATGGCTTTTAGGTGTTTCCGTTGCACAAAATCCCCTTACCCCAGGATGCGTCTTGAGGCAATACGCGGTCTTCGGCCCGTAAGGAGCCGTCCATATCCGCCGTCAGACGCGAATGCGTCTGCATAGGCGGGGTT
>JAGHSE010000047.1 GCA_018066015.1 Candidatus Colivivens equi | reverse complement strand
GTCTGGATTTAATAAAAAGTCAAATAACCCCATTATATATACCCCATCTTCATTGTAATGAGACGGATGATATTCGTCGGTAATTATAATCTTTTTGAAAGAGTCCGGAATATTCAATAAAGAATTCTGTTCTTGATCAATCTTTTCTTTATCCGGTAGGCGATAAGCAGACTGAATATAGATGCGTTTATCGGCTTTATTGATTACAAAATCAACTTCTAGATTCTTACGAGCATAAACTCCTTGATTATTTTGTGCCCATATTTCCACTTGACCGACATCCACCGAATAGCCTCTATGACGCAACTCGTTATATAAAACATTCTCCATAATGTGGCTAAACTCATCACTCTGACGGAAATTGAGAATAGCATTTCTTACTCCCAAATCTTCAAAATAATACTTTGTTTCAGTTCCTATATACTTGCGCCCTTTAATATTATATCGTAAGGCTTGTTGGATGATGAAAGCATCTTCCAAATGTCCTAAATACTTCTGAATGGTCATCGGTTTGATAGCTACATGTTCTTTGGAATTAAATGTATTTGCAATTCTTTGTACATTAGTTCCTGAGCCAATGGAAGATGCTAAGACCTGTATAACTTGACGTAAGCCCTCGTCGTTAAGAATGCGATTACGATTGATTATATCACGAAGATAAGTAACTTCGTATAAGTTCTTTAAAAATTGCTGTTTCTCTTCTTCATCAGCTATAAGTGCGACTTGAGGCAATCCTCCATAGACATAGTAGGACTTCAAAGCTAACATCTTATCTCCACCTACTTGGGTATAATACTCTGCAAAACTAAGAGGATGAACGCGAATCTCCCAACCTCGTCCACGGAATTCCGTAACCACATCAGAACTCAAAAATTTAGAGTTACTGCCGGACACATACACTTCCACATTAGGTTCGTGCATTAGGCTAATCATAACACCAATGAAATCTTTCACCAATTGGATTTCATCTAAAATAATATAGGTGGTTTGTGCGTCTCGAGTGATGTGTGCGTCTATATAATCTAATAATGCATCAGGATTCAGCAATTTCTTATTTCGTTGTTCATCTAAGGCTAACGAAAGGATATGATCTGGACTTGTTCCATTTTCCAAAAGCCAATTCCGAAATAAGTTAAACAGCAAGAACGACTTTCCGCACCGACGAACGCCGGTTACAATCTTTACCATTCCGTTTCCACGACCATTAATGAGTCGCTGAAGATACATTTTTCGCTCAAAAATCATATATTTGGGTATATTTTATGTGAGTACTAACACTTTTCGGCCGCAAAATTACTACTTTTTTTTGACATGTGCAAATATTTTGTTTGTTTTTATGCAAAAAATGCACTTTTCCAATGTTAATCCTCCCCTAACCGTTCGGTAACAGTTCGATGCGGGTATAATAGAGACACACTTTCGGTATTGGGTACTTCTTGGGTTGTTCTTGGGTTATTCTTGGGTTATTCTTGGGTTCGCCCAAACCCTTGTTCGGAGTTTGCGAGTAGGATATGAGGAATGTCCGTCCTGCGCCAGTACCGTTATAATTTCGGGTTTTTATCGGGTTTTTATTAAGCCCTGCGAGTGTAAGTAATGCCCTTGCATAGGCCTTAAAAGTTGTGGAAATGTTGTGACTATGTTGGGACAATGTTGTGACTTTTGAAGCCCTCTAACTTTTCACGGACAGAAATAGTTGTTCGCGAAAGGGGCAAACCGGCAAAACCACCAATTCCGCCAAGGGGTTTTTACAAAAACAACCATCGCAACCCCGAGAGGCTGCGATGGAAGAGAGTTTATATGATTAACTTTAAAAGTTAAG
>JAGHSE010000182.1 GCA_018066015.1 Candidatus Colivivens equi | reverse complement strand
GAATAATATTATTATATTTGCAGACCAAAACACGATTTATGAAACGTTTTCTTCTTTTTTTATTCATTTTTTCATATTTCTCTATAAGTTCTGTTTATTCGCAGGAAGACTTTGAACACCTTTTATCTCAACTGGACGAACTTGTTGAGAAAAAGGATGACATGCGTTCTGGTATCCGTTCCCGCATTGATGCATTGAAAGCAGAATTAGCGGGTTCCAACCAACATCAGAAGCAGTTTATCTATAGTTGTCTTTATAAGGCATATTCTCATGTCAATGCTGATTCTGCATTGTACTATATCGAGAAGACAGAGGAAATTGCCATAAATGAAAATGACCAAAGAACGTTGGATCTGCTAACACTTGACAAGGCTGAAATCCATGCCATAATGGGTTTTTATTTAGTGGCTGTTACCGAATTGGAATCGGTCGATGAGAAGACTCTTGACCAAGAAACACTTATTCGCTATTTCCATGTGTCCCGATCTGTCTATGGCTGGATGTCCGATTATTCAAGACAAACCCCGTCTGTGTCTGAGTATTGGTGCGAGAGGACGCAACAGATGCGAGATTCTCTTATCAAGTACGAAACGGATGAGATCGATCATGCCATTGTTTTAGCCGATAACTATAATAACTGTAACAGACCAGAAGAGGCATTAGCCGTTATCAAAGGTTGTGTTGACAGGGCCAAAGATGTATCCCTCTCTTATGCGCTTTTTATAATGGCTGAGAGCTACAGATTACTGGGTGATGACAATATGCAGATATTCTATCTTGCCCAATCGGCTATCACCGACTTTGATAGAGGTGTTACTGAATATGCTGCTTTGCCAACACTTGCCAGTGTACTTTTTGACAAAAAAGATATCAATAGGGCGTATCGTTATCTGCTCTGTTCGATGGAAGATGCTGTATTCTGCAATGCTCGACTTCGTACGATGGAGGCTAATGAGTTCTTCCCTATCATCGACAAGGCAGAAAAACAACAAAGTGCTAACATCAGTATGTTTTACAGGTTGGTTACAGTTGTCTTCATTGTCTTGACTATTGCCTTGCTCGTGGTTTTGTATTTCTTGCGCAAGGAAATGCATAAGGTGGTGAGTATGAGAAATAAATTGTATGTTGCAAACAAGAAACTTGAGGATGTCAATAAGCAGCTTGAGAATGCCAATGCCGATTTAGGTTTTAGTAATGACAGCCTGCAGCAGGAGAAGCAGGATCTCATACAGCTTGACTCGGTTAAAGAAAAATACATCTCATTCTACATGGGTCGTAGCCGTTCATTTATTAACAGAATGGAGAAGTTCCGTCTTTCCTTATTAAAGATGATAAAGGCAAATCAGCAGAATGAGGTTATGAAGTCTTTGAAGAATGAACAGCAGATTGAAGAGATGCAGAAGCAGTTCTATAGCGATTTTGATAATGCTTTCCTTGAGATTCACCCGAATTTCGTGGAGCGTTTCAATGCTCTGTTCAAGCCGGAAGACCGTTTTGAACCAAAGGCTGGTGAGAAGATGACTACGGAACTGCGTATCTTTGCGCTGATTCGTATGGGTATTACCGATACTGCTCAGATTGCATCTTTCCTCGATTATTCTCTTCCTACAATCTATAATTACCGTTCACGAATACGTAATAAAACAATAGTAGAAAAAGATACTTTCGAGAAGAAAGTAATGGAATTATAGTCCAATCTTTTTTATACCGTTCTGGATATAGACCTCTCTCCTATTTGGATTTGAAATCCTTTGGCCTGAGAGGTTATATTTTTGTCTATTATTGGATAAATCAACATTGATATTATCCAATGCAGATGTTGAGTATTTTCCTAAACTATATAAAGCCGATGTTGGCCAATGTCCTTTTGCATCAGGTTCTGGCCACCAAAGACCTCGGTTAATCCAAGTTTGAATTACTGTTGCAGTATTTGTGGTATTCCAATCGGTGTCATCTCCGCATCCTGCTTCTTCCGGAAACCAATAGCAAAGGCCGTTCACCTTCGGGTATTTAGCCAATGTTTCTACGAGTTGGTCGATGAAAGCCTTTTGTCCAGCATCGCTTGCTTCCCAGGTTGTAGATGTGTTGTAAGTTGTGCCGGAAGAAGGAAACCAACTGTTGTAATATGCTGTTTCAACAATCTGGACCTCTTTGTTTGGAAAACTATTACCTAATGTCGTCAATGTCTCTTCGAGCTTATCCATGTATCCATGCCAGAATGGGTAATACGAAAGACCGATTATGTCGTAGTCGAGATTGCTCAGTTTATTGTAGAAATAAAGAGTCTGTTCAGCATTTCCTGAGCGCTCGGTGTGAATGATGATTTTGGCGTTAGGACAGTTTTCTCGCACAGCTTTACAGCCATTTTCTAGAACTTTTACGAAACCGTCCCAATTGTCTGTGGCATTATCATAAGGATGAACATTAATCCCAATTATGCCGTAAGATATTTCGTTTCCAACCTGTACCAGATCTGGTGTTGCAGAAGCTGTTGCCAATGTGTTTAGCACTTCTGATGTATAATTATAGACCTTTTCAGCCTTCTGATCAACAGTAACACAATCGTTCCATGACGCAGGCAATTTCTGGTTTGTCGGATCTGCCCACGAATCGCTGTAGTGCAAGTCGAGCATAAAATTAAGACCAGCAGCCTTGATTCGTGCACCAAGTCGTGTCACATAATCCAAGTCCTGACATACACCTTCTGGAGCCTTTGCATTTGGTTCGGTCGGATTGACAAACAATCTTACACGAACTGTATTCACTCCTATCGAAGGAATCCACTCGAGCAAATCCTTTATCTCGGCACCGTCTTTGTCCAAATATGGCTTGTTGTGCTCTTCATATTTAGTAAGCATGGAAAGATCCATGCCTACAAAGTGGTTATTATTAGTTTGTGCTATCATGGAGAAGCATGATAGCACAACAGATAATAGAATAAACAGATGTTTCATCTTTCAATTATTAATCTACTCCTACAAATACATGTACCATATATTTTGTAGTCAAGACCCCGTTTTCTTTTTTCTTCAGTTTTACTGTGTTCAGGAACTTGAGATGTTCCAGGTCGTGATCGTCAACTTCTGCGTATGTAGCAAGCATAACGATTACTACAGGCTGAGTCATATCCTCTGTTGGGTCAACTACTGCATAGATTGCTGGAGTTTCGTCATCCTTAGATTTACAAGAAATAATCTGAGCTCCAATAGGTAATTCAATTGTCTGCTTTGTCTCCCATTTTAATGGGTACTTGTTTACTTTCTTCATGTGTTTTAGCTTTAAGTATTAATCTCAATAATATAAATTTGCCGGTGTAAAGATATTAATAAAAATCAATTCTCCCAAAGATAATTGCAAATATTACTTTAAGAAAATACAGAAAAATAAGTTTTATCAGCTTAAATCATATAGTTATGCCTCTTTACTCAGTTTTAGAAGATTTCTCCAATACGATAAAATTATAAGCAAACCTTGATATTTGGATTGATTTTAAGTAAATCCTGTATAAACTCTTCCTGATTTCTTGGCGAAATTACCACATCGTCATATTTGCCATAAGTTAAGCTGATACGCTTGAGTGATGCTGCTGGAGAAGAAATTATACTGCTCGACTTTTCTATGCTCTTTATTGTCATGATGTCTATCGATCCCATCTTGAAAAAAGCGCACTTTATTATCAGGGTGTTCTCGCTAATTAAATACTTAATGTCGAATGAACCCCATAATGTTCCCCAAAACGTAATATTAATTAGCAAAAACAATAAAATGCTTTTCTCAATTAAGGCAAAAGTGGTAATAGAAAATATTATTCCACAAATCCCTAAGATTGTTGCTAATTTTACACTGACACGTGATCGATACATTTGATTTGCCATATTGCATTTTATTTCTTGTGCAAAGGTAAAAAGATTTTCTAAACTGCGTACAATTCGGTATATAAATCTTAATCCCAATAATAGCAGTCAATAAACCCCAAATTGCCATTTTTGAGATTTTCTTTGTTTCTTGCTGTACATTTTCTTTTTTCATTCTCTCCAATTCAGCAGACAATATTTCTATTTCCGCATCCTTGCTCTTGATGACTTCAGCATCAATAATTGGAGTGTTCTGAACCTAGCGTTCAACTAAAAGGGTTCACTTAATTTTTTGCCACAATACATACAGAAGTTCGAATTTTCATCGATGTTTTTTCAACAAAAAAGACATAGTATAAACTTCATAATATTAGAATTAATTAGATGTTATTGCTTGTTTTAATCCACCTCAGCAGGAATTGTTAACGTGCCATTTATTTCTACCTTGAAATCCTTCTTTACACTCTTGAATACACATTTTTTAAATTCTGTGGTACAACTTTTACCATCAAATGATTTAACTTTTGCAGTGCCACTTGCATGTAAAAAGGTAACGAAGTTTATATCATCAGTCAAACCATTCGTCAGAACTTTCAAAGATGTATTCTCTTCTGTGAACTCAAATCCTTTGCCAAAATCAGGGTCATAAACATCTATTGTAACCCAACGACTAATACCACCATCACTATTTACTTGGCGTAGATTTATGTTATAGTCGTAGTATAATGGTCTATTATTATATCCAACACAATTGTTGTTATCTTTACTACCAGTCATATAAGAAAGCACATAAGTAGTATAAGAAGGTTCTTTATCATTGAATGTAACAGTAATATCTGATTCTGAGTTTTCAATTAAATCCTTCAATGGATTATCACTATCTTTATCTTCTTTACATGAAGAACATATACCCAGTGCAAGAACGCACAAAATAAGAGTTAAGAATTTTTTCATAGCATATTATTTTAGAAAATTAAAAAATGAAAGTTGCTAGAACAGACTGATATTATCAGAAAGTGGCGATTTCTATACAACTTTCATA
>JAGHSE010000208.1 GCA_018066015.1 Candidatus Colivivens equi | reverse complement strand
ATTGAAAACGGAGACATAATTCCGCAAAAACGAATTTTCAACGAACCGAATGCAGGAACTGAATGCATACCACCGCAAAAATGAATGCCAATTTCTTCCGAAGTTGACGTGCATTCTGAGACTAATTTTAATGAACCCCTAAGTGGTTATAACCAAAACATATTGGTGGTTATAACCATAATCAAGTGTGGGTTATAACGAAATTAAGTGATTCGTTATAACCACTTAGGGGTTCTTTTCAATTAGTACAGGGGTGCTTGTCAGCTTTTGCTAAAACTGTTGTGAGTTTGAAGATGGCTTAGTAAGAGAAATCATTATAGCACTTATTACTTACCTAATCGTTCATTAGCATTATGATGATAACATTGTGAGGCAAGCAGTTCAAGGTTCAATGGTGCTGGGGACTAGTTTAGGGATTGTCGTTTAATTCCAAGAATTTGATATTGATTGACGAGGGTATGCCTACCGAGGTTGCCCTCGTCTGCTATTTTTCGTAGTTTTGTTGTTATTTGAGTTGATTTTGTATCGTCAGGACATAGTTATCCCTTACATGAGGGATAATGTTGGACAGATATGTGTTTAGGATGCCTGGCAGAGTTCTGCCTCGGCAATTCTCCTTGCCTCTTACGATCGGACGTATGTATGGCTTGTTGACGCTCACAATTCGATTAGGGATAATGCTTTATTTTCTGCATTTTCCATGATTTCTCGTTCTCCTGGTCCTTTGTCGTTGATGCCACAGAGATGGAGAATACCATGGATGATGACTCGGTGAAGTTCGGTGGTGTAGTTTTGATGAAATTCGTTTGCGTTTGTGCGCACTGTGTCGAGGCTGATAACGAGGTCGCCACTTATGATGTTGTTGTTGCTATAATCAAAGGTGATGATGTCGGTGTAATAGTCATGGTGAAGAAACTGGCGGTTTATTTCAAGTATTTTTTCGTCATTGCAGAAGATGTATGCTATATCTCCCACTTGTTTTCCGTATGATTTGGCAACTGCATCAATCCACAAGGTTATCTGAGTGGTGTTGATGTCGGGGAATGGGATATTTTCAGATGTGAAATGTACTTTCATATTTGTCATCTTTTAGAGCTTCAAGAGCTTTTAGATAGATTTCATTTGTAGTATTGATGATTTGATAATATTCACTCATGTCCCACATGTCGCGTGCTAGTAGTGCTTTTAATTGTAGTTTTATTAGTGGCAGTGATTTTTGCAATATGCTATCGTTGTATTCAATTTTTGCTTTTTGGGCATTTTCTAAAAGCAAATCTATCATGTCTTGAGGTACGCAGAAATTGGCATTGAATGCCTCAAAGGTCTTGTAAGTCTTTTTCAGGTGATTTCTGTTTTGATCTATGTATTTTAGTGTTGTGTTGACTATACAACTCTTGGCGGCAAGTTCTCTGTGGAATGATGTGTAAGTATTTGTGTCAAGTGGTACATAAATATCGGGCATGATTCCACCTCCACCATAAACTGTACGGTGCTTTTTGAGTGTGGTGAATTTTAATGAGTCAGGGAAGTGTATGCTATCAACATTGGTCAGTTCTCCACTTTTGAGTCGTTCTTCTAAATCAGAGTCGTAATCTTTTCTGTTTCCTAATTTGTATGGTTTTTGGATACATCTGCCTGATGGAGAGTAATAGTGAGCAGTAGTAAGACGAATCAAAGAGCCATCGGGCAAGTCTATTTGACGTTGTACGAGTCCTTTACCAAAGGAGCGTCTTCCTACCACAATACCTCTATCATTGTCCTGTACGGCTCCTGCTAAAATCTCAGATGCAGATGCTGAATATGAGTCAATCAGCACTACGACTTTACCTTCCTTAAAATATCCCAAACCGTTAGAGTGGTATTCTTTTCGTTTGGTAACTCTACCTTCTGTATATACAATGAGATCGTTATTTTCAAGTAGCTCGTTACTAATATTCACTGCTGCCTCCAAATATCCACCACCATTGCCTTGCAAGTCAATGATGAGGTTTTTCATTCCTTTGTTTTTTAATTCAAGGAGGATGTTCGCAAATTCGTCATGCGTGGTAGCCCCAAAGTTGTTGATGTGGACATATCCAGTTTCATTGTCAATCATGTATTTAGCATCAATGGAATACAATGGAATTTTGTCGCGTGTTACGATAAAGTCGTTGATACCCTTGATACCTTGGCGCTTGATACCGAGTTTGACTTTTGAGCCCTTAGGTCCACGAAGCAGTTTCATAATACCTTCTTTAGTCATTTTCACACCTGCAATGATAGTGTCGTTGACAAATACGATTCTGTCACCAGCAATAATACCAACTTTTTCAGATGGTCCGTTAGCAACAGGTTGTATTACAACTAAGGTGTCTTCTACCATGTTATATTGCACTCCGATGCCTTCAAAGCCACCCTTTAGTGGTTCTGTCAAAGCCTGAACATCTTTAGCTGCAGTATAAGCAGAGTGAGGGTCAAGTTGTTTTATCATACCCAGAACAGCACTTTCGACAAGTTTGCTCTCGTCCATGCTGTCAACGTACAGGCTCTGGATGGCAGTTTCTGTGAGAAGTAATTTGCGTAGTTCTTTATTTGCCAAATTGATTTGAGCCAGACCCGCAGAACTTGTGGCGAGGCATACAAATAGTGTTATCTTACGGAATAAATTCTGAAATATCTTTACCATAATGCATTAATTCTTTTACAATACTACTACTTACATTGGTGTATTTGTCTTCTGCAAAGAGAAGGATTGTTTCCAGTCCTGAGAGTTGTCGGTTGATTGTGGCAATTTCTCTCTCTTCTTCAAAATCTTTGCAACTACGTACTCCTCTAACTAAGATTGTAGCTCCGACAGTCTTGGCAAAATCAGTGGTGAGGCCTTCGTAACTCATGACTTTCACATGTGAATTATGAGCAAATATTGCCTGTATTCGTTGTATTCTTTCTTCTGTGGGAAAACAATAGTGTTTGTTGATATTGACACCCACTCCTATTATCACTTCATCTACGAATGTCAATATTCTGTTCACGATAGACAAGTGTCCTAATGTGAAGGGGTCAAAACTGCCCGCAAAAAGTGCTGTTGTCATGATGTTTTTTGGTTTTCTGAATTTTCTTCTGCTCTGTCTTCTTCTATGACAAGATTCTGAATTATAAAGTTTTGTCGTTCCATTGTATTTTTGCCCATATAATACTCAAGCAACTCCTGCACTTGATCTGTCTTGCGCAGAGTGACTTCTTCAAGTCTCATGTTGGGCCCGATAAAATTCTTGAACTCAGATGGTGAAATTTCTCCCAATCCTTTAAATCTTGTTATTTCGGGTTCTGGTGAGAGCATATTAATGGCATTTTGCCGTTCTTCGTCGGAATAGCAATACAAAGTAATGAAGTCGCCGTTATCATCGGGGTGATTTAGTTTTTTGAGAATATCACGTTTGATGCGTTTTTTTCTGTTTCTTACTCTAAACAGAGGGGTTTGCAAGATATACACATGTCCTTTTCTTATAAGTTCAGGGAAGAATTGAAGGAAAAAAGAAATCATGAGAAGACGAATATGCATACCATCAACATCAGCATCAGTAGCAACTATCACCTTATTATATCTAAGACCGTCTATGCCATCTTCAATGTTGAGTGCAGCTTGCAGTAAGTTGAATTCTTCATTTTCATAGACTACTTTCTTTGTGAGTCCATAACAGTTCAGTGGTTTTCCCCTTAGAGAGAAAACTGCCTGTGTGTTTACGTCACGACTTTTTGTGATACTTCCACTTGCAGAATCACCTTCAGTAATAAAAATGCAACTATCCTCTTTGTTGTCGCCCTTTGTATCGTTAAAATGTATTCGGCAATCTCTTAATTTCTTGTTGTGCAAATTAGCCTTCTTTGCACGTTCTCTGGCAAGTTTGGTAACTCCAGCAATAGCTTTGCGTTCCTTCTCGTTGTCTTGAATTTTTTGTAGCATTACTTCTGCTACGTCTGGATTTCTGTGTAGGTAATTGTCAACCTCTGTCTTTATAAAATCACCAACGAATTTGTTGACACTGACTCCCCCCCCGGGTTCCATAGTGAGTGACCCAAGTTTGATTTTTGTTTGGCTTTCAAACTGAGGTTCTTCTACATTGATAGCAACGGCAGCTATCAGTCCAGAACGAATGTCGCTATAATCAAAATTTTTGTTATAAAAATCCTTGATAGTCTTGGCAATATGTTCTTTAAAAGCACTCTGATGCGTACCTCCCTGAATAGTGTGCTGTCCATTTACAAAAGAATGGTATTCTTCACCATATTGCTGATTGGTATGGGTAAAGGCAATTTCAATATCATCGCCCTTGAGATGAATGATGGGGTAGAGAGGTACGGTGGTCATTGTGTCAGTCAACAAGTCCTTCAGTCCATTCCTGGAGAGAATTCTGCGTCCGTTGAAATATATTTCCAGTCCTGTGTTGAGATAAGTATAATTACGGAGCATTATCTCCACAAATTCAGTTTGGAATTTGTAATTAATAAATAAGGAATCATCAGGTTCAAAAAATACGTAAGTCCCTGATTCTTCCAAAGTCTTTTCAGTATGCTGTTTCATCAGCACACCCTTTTCAAACTTGGCAGATTTGACATGTCCGTCACGGAAACTTCTAACTTCAAAATTCTTACTTAGGGCATTGACGGCTTTCGTACCAACACCATTCAGCCCTACACTCTTTTTGAATGCTTTGGAATCGTATTTACCTCCAGTATTGAGCATACTCACTGCTTCAATCAACTTTCCTTGAGGTATTCCACGACCAAAATCTCGTACGGTCACACATTTTGCATCTGTTATTTCAACCTCTATTCTCTTGCCTGCATTCATCTTAA
Source organism: Candidatus Colivivens equi (assembly GCA_018066015.1). Lineage (GTDB taxonomy): Bacteria > Bacteroidota > Bacteroidia > Bacteroidales > Bacteroidaceae > Colivivens > Colivivens equi. Next base: position 5,812 of record JAGHSE010000208.1, on the reverse strand, counting down.
ATTCATCAATAGAATTGTCGATGATTTCTTTTAGCAACACGTAAATACCATCTTCGGCATGAGAACCATCACCAAGACGTCCGATATACATACCAGGACGAGTACGAACATGCTCCATATCGGATAGATGGCGTATGTTGTCGTCTGTATATTCTACTTGTTGTGGTATAGCCTGAGGTGTCTTATTTGTTTCTATTTCCAATCTATTGTTTGTTTTTTGTCGTTTTGTGCTCTGTCTATAAATTAAAATCAATCCTCTAATTGTTTCTTAAAACAACGACGACGTTTGTGCATTTCCTTGTCGAAATAAATCCATTGTTGCTGAACCTTAGAATTTTGTTCTAGTTCAGGATTTGTTTCCACATACTTATACCCCTTAGCATTATAGATAGGTATCAAATCATAAAAGAGGATTGAGTTGACACCCTTGTTCTGATATTTAGGTAGCACCCCGACAAGCATTAAATCCAAAGTGTCGGTATGTCTGTGTAACTTGAGAACCTTTGCCAGTTCTATCCATCCAAAAGGGAATAGTTTGCCTTTTGCTTTCTGTAAAGCTTTAGACAACGAAGGCATAGAGATACCTACACCGACTAAGGTGCCATCAGATTCTGTGATGAGTGATACCAAATCAAGGTCAACAATAGGTAGATACATCTTTACATATTGTTCAATTTGTTTGTCGGACAGAGCTGTAAATCCAAATAGCGACTTATAAGCCTCGTTGAGGACAGAAAAAATCTCATGCCCATATTCTTTGACTATTTTTCTTGAAGATGAGTATTTCTTGATTTCAAGTCCATACCTTTGCATGATAAATTCAGCCATGGCAGTAAGGCGCTGAGGAATTTCAGAAGGTACCTTCACTATGTACTCTACCCAGTCATTCTCTTTTTCAAATCCCAATTTCTCCATGTGTTCAGGATAATATGGATAATTATAGATAGTAGCACACGTACTCAATCTTTCGAACCCTTCTACAAGCATTCCTTCTGCATCAAAATCGGTAAAGCCCAGTGGTCCGTGTATGGTTGACATACCTTCGCTGGCTCCCCATTCTGCTACTGCGTCAATCAAAGCTTTACTGACATTCAAATCGTCAATAAAGTCAATCCACCCAAAACGCACTGCACGTTCATTCCACTGATCGTTTGACTTACTGTTAATGATTCCTGCAACTCGTCCAACTAACTTTCCCTTTTTGTATGCCAAAAAATACTTAGCCTTGCAAAATTCCATTGCTCCATTTTTGTTGGAAAATGTATTCAACATATCTTCATACAAATCAGGTACTGAATAAGGGTTATCTTTGTAAAGTTCATAGTTGAACCGTATAAACTTTTTCAGTTCGCTGTTGCTGTTTACTTCCTTTATTGTTATTTTAGCCATATTGGTTAATTTGATTTTTTATGATAATTTTGTCAGCATACTACCAAACAATATATCCTTTTTCAGCAATGCGAACACGTTCGCAATTTGCTTCACTTTATTGGGTTTGCGCAAAGTTAGTGAAAAAAATTGTAATACATTGTTTGTATTTCGGATTTATTTACTACCTTTACGTCCAAATACCATTAAATTTCATTAAATAAATACAAAATTATTTGAACTATGCGTATTTTTAAAACATTTTTGGCAGTAGCATTTGTAGCTATGAACACAACAAATCTTTTTGCTCAACATAGTGAAAAGGTAACAACAGAAGCACATTCAGGTTATAAACCTTATCCACATTGGTTTGTGCAAGTTCAGGGTGGACTCAATACCACTCTTACTAACGTGAAGTTTACAGATCTCCTTAATCCAACAGCTAGTGTAGCTGTAGGTCGTTGGTTTATGCCAGCAGTAGGAGCGCGTCTGCATTTTAACGGCTGGGAATCAAAAGGCGGTTTTGATAATGGTTTGAAATATAAGTATAATTACATCACATCAGATGCTGACCTCTTGATTAACCTTAATAATCTTTTTTCAAAAGGTCATTGCAATAGATTCTTTAACGTCATTTTTGTAGGAGGTATAGGTCTGAACTATGCATGGAATAATGACGAACTCCAAGATATCATCAACGGCAATAATGTACCAACAGAAGATGTTTGCAATGCGTGGGGTGAAGGAACAACTCGCAAGAGTTTGCTTAACCACAATATTCGTGCTGGATTGTTATTTGACTTAAATATGTCAAAACAGTGGAATCTCGGCCTTGAAGTTGATGCAAATTCTCTTGATGACCGCTTCAACTCAAAATTCAGTAATAGAGATGACTGGATGCTTACAGCACAACTCAGTGTGACATATAAATTCGGACACAAGAAGTTTACTCCTGTAGCTGCTCCAGCTCCAGCTCCAGCACCAGCACCAGTAGCACCAGCACCAGTAGAACGCCCTCGTCCTGTAGTTGCTCCTCCAATGCCTCCAGTACCTCCTGCACGCCCTGCTGTTGCTCCAAAGAAAGAATTTGAACCTTACGGATCAGAAATTTATTTTGAGGAAACTAAACATGCAGTTCGTGAAGATTACAAGAGTATCATACCTTCTGCAGCAGAATGGTGCAAAAAGTATCCAGAAAAGAAAATCCTTGTTGAAGGATATGCAGATAAAGAGACAGGTAATCCTAAGGATAATCTTATATATTCAAAGAATCGTGCAGAAGAAGTTGCTCGTCAACTTAAGGCTCTTGGTGTTCCAGAAAGTCAGATTATCGTTAAGTGGTATGGTGATACAGTACAACCACGCGAACTCTTGAAAAATCGTTGCGTAATCATTTCTGGTAAATAAACATTACAACACTGAATATAGAAAATAAACGTGAACTTCACAACTAATAAAAGTTCTATGATGAAATCGTGTAGATTGCCTAAATTCATTCTTTTTATACTTTGCGCAGGTCTGTCAAATACATTATTAATTGCTCAAACTCCTAATAATATCTCGAGCAATAATTTTGAGGTAGCTAAAAATCTTGACATACTCAACTCCATTTACAAAAATCTGGAGATGTTCTATGTTGATACCCTTGATGCACAAAAAGTAATTCGCACAGGGATAGACGCAATGCTCTCAATATTAGACCCCTACACAGAGTATTTCCCTGAAGAGGAAATGGGCGATCTTAAGATGATGACCACAGGTAAATATGGGGGTATAGGTTCTATGATTAGAATGCGCAAGGATTCTACAGTTATTATAGCAGAACCCTATGCCCACATGCCTGCAGCAGAAGTAGGACTTCAGGTTGGTGATGTTCTCAAGAAGATAGATGACATTGACTTGAAGGGTAAGAACACAAGTGAAGTGAGCGACCTCCTTCGCGGTGAGGCTGGCACTACATTCATACTTACCATATTGCGACCTGGAGAAGATAAGGTGCGCAGTTTCAAAATCATACGCCAGAATATCAAGGTGCCTGCAATAACTTATTCAGGTTTGATAGGTACTGCAGGTTATATTGACCTCACTCAATTTACTGAAGATTGTTCTGTAGATGTACGCAAGGCTGTTATCTCTCTAAAGGAAAAAGGTGCTAAAAGTCTTATCCTTGATTTGCGTGGCAATGGTGGCGGACTCTTGAGTGAAGCCGTAAAAATGGTCAATCTTTTTGTGCCCCAAGACCTAACTATTGTAGAGACGAAAGGTAAAATAAAATCCACAAATGCTGTCTATAAAACTACTGACACTCCGCTTGACCTCAATATACCTATTGTAATATTGGTAAGTGGTAACACAGCTTCTGCTGCAGAAATAGTCTCAGGTGCTTTGCAAGACCTTCACAGAGCTAAATTAGTAGGTTCACAGACTTTTGGCAAGGGATTAGTTCAAGCTCCACGCGAAATTCCATACAACGGTACACTCAAACTTACTACAAGCAAATATTACCTTCCTAGTGGACGATGCATACAGAAGATTGACTATAAGGCTCGTCGTGAAGGTATCAGAAGTGATTCACTCGCAACCTTGGGTGGAATAAAGCCTGACTACGAAGTTCGTCATGATACTCTTCAAAATATGTTGGTATATTTGGCGAACGATGACGTATTGGTTGATTACGGAACTAAATATTGCCAAACTCATGCAAAACCTCGTTCTGTTGCTGATTTTAGCCTGTCTGACTCTGATATGGAGGATTTTCGTGAAATGGTAAAAAATAGTGGATTTACGTATGATCGAATGAGTGATAAACGTCTTGCAGACCTCAAGAAAATAATGGATTTTGAAGGTTATCTGGAAGATGCTAGAGAAGAATTTGCTACTTTGGAAAAGAAACTTACTCACAATTTTGATAACGATTTCAATAAATATATAAAGGACATTCGCAAGATAGTATCCAATGAAATTGTGAAACGTTGGTTTTATGAGGCAGGTTCTGTAGAAGAAAGTTTGAAGGACGATGATGACCTCAAAAAAGCATTGGAAGTGTTGAGCAATGAGTAAAATAAAGGACGCTATTCAGCGTCCTTATTTATTTCGATAACCTCATCGGTTTCTTTTTTCTTACCAAGATATTCTGGTAAGTCAAGTCCTGCCTGATTGAATAAATCATGAAGTGGAGGAACACTCTTCATTAGTCCAGAGAGAAAATTAGCTGTACTACCTTTACCATCAGTACCTGTTCCACTATCCCATACAGTGACGTGGTCAATATTGATGCCTTTGATTGCCTCAACTTGAGTGCGTACCAGTTCTGGTAATTTTTCAATGAGTAATAACTGATAAGCCTTGTCGGCATTACCACCAGCAGCCTGAACCATCTTATCATAACCAGCAGCTTGTTTGGTGAGTACTTCGTAGTAACCCTTAGCCTCTGCCTCCATCTTTGCAAATACTGCATCGGCTTCACCTTTAGCTCTGACACGTGCCTGTTCTGCTTCAGCCTCAGCTTCTATAATTCGACGTTTCTTTTCAATCTCTTGTGCTACTATGACATTGGCATTCTGAGTAGAACGTTCACGTTCTGCACGAGCTTCTTCGGCTTCTTTTTGTGCGGAGTAGGCTTCCTGTAATGCACGAGCCTCTGCTACTTTTTCAGCTGCACTTGCCTTGCGCTGTGCCTCTGCCTCTGCTTCTCTACGACTTGCATCTGAGTTGGCAATCTCAATCTTAGCTGCATTTTCTCCCTGAACGGCTTTTGCATTTGCTTCGCTGGTACGGATACGGGCATCTTTTTCTGCATCAGCCTTACCTATTTCACCCACTTTATCTTGTTCGGCTACACGTACCTTTGCCTCGTTGATGGCCTTTGCTGCAGCCTCACGACCGAGGGCTTCAATATAACCACTTTCGTCCTTGATATCTGTAACATTCACGTTGATAAGGCGAAGACCGATTTTCTTCAATTCTACCTCAACATTGGCACTGATTGCTTCAAGGAATTTATCACGGTCATTGTTGAGTTCCTCAATTGACATTGTTGCAATCACCAGACGCAACTGTCCGAAGAGAATGTCACGGGCAAGTTCTTGAATCTGACCTGGTGTCTGTCCGAGAAGGCGCTCTGCTGCTGCGTTCATGTATTCAGGGTCGGTTGATATACCAACAGTGAAACGGCTTGGAACGTCCACACGTATATTCTGACGTGACAACGCATTTGTCAGGTTTGCATCAATAGAGATTGGAGTAAGACTCAGATAAGCATAGTCTTGAATGATTGGCCATACGAATGTACCACCACCATGAATACACTTTGCAGAACCTTTGTTGCCTGTAGTTCCGTAAACTACCAAAATCTTGTCCGAAGGACATCTTCTGTATCGATTAACAATCGAGATAAACAGAAATACTGCTACTACAATAGCGATTACTATTAAATATACCATAT
>JAGHSE010000441.1 GCA_018066015.1 Candidatus Colivivens equi | reverse complement strand
GATTATAGGGGGCATACGATTGGTCGTGCAAATCACAAAAAAATTTTTGGAAAATTTTTCTTAACTTTTTTTGTCCCTGTATATAGATGGAAAAATATCTAACATTTATTTATTAGCAACACCAGACCTCATTAAAAATATGTCAGTGTTGTTCGTCACATTAAGACACAAGAATAATGTGAATAACAAATAAAATTTCCGTTGAAAGCATATTTTTTGTCTAAATCCAAAGCAAATTTTTCACCAACCTTATTATTAGTCACAAAGATAATTCCAATAACTAAAATGACTAAAAATAAAGGTATCCATGTCTATAGATTAACCGACTACAGCCTTGATCAAATCGTAAAAAACCACGAGCTTGCTGAATTAGACTATTATGGTGGTAATGTCAAAGAAAAGAAATTTGTTAAGCCCTCAGCAATTGAGCGAAAGAAACTACTTTATTCCATTTTGATTCATACCATAATAAAGTGGTGTGAACGTTCAGAAAATAGAGTGGCCATACTAAACTCTCAATACCTTAAAAAGAAGTACAGAAACGGCTACGTCGTAATGTTACATAATCTAGAGATGTTGGACATCATTGACATTGACCACAATTACCTACAGAATGTTTGTTCTAAGGGTTACCGAATTAAAGATGGTGTAAAATACCACATAGAAAGAATAAATAGCAAAGATATGATTGATGAACTAATCCCTCACGAATCTGAGATAATAAAACAATGTAGAGCAGAGAAGGACGAACTCATTGAATCGACACTGACTCCCAAAGTCGCCAAACGATACGAGCAATCTCTTAAATGTATTCAACTAGAACATCCAACATTAGCCGAGGAATATGTCAAGACATACCGATATCCATCTGAGTCGGCACGAGATTCAAGACTTTTGAAGATTCAGGACTTCCGATTGTTGAAAGGGAAGTTTGTGATTAATGGCATCGATGCCAATAACAGAATATACCACGTCTTGACAAACTGTCCTCGAGACATAAAGTCCTTCTTGAATATCAAATTTGCTTGTGATTGCCACAATTCGCATCCACTATTGTTTAACTTGAATATTATAGAATATTACGGTCTTGACACTCAAACAATTTATAAGATGTTTGATGTAATGCGTGGCAACGATAATCTAGACATCAATAATATAAGGAAAACTCTAATTGACGGAGGCGTTGTCAAACAGTCAATATCCAATATACCACAAGATGCATTGTATTATATCTATCTGACAAGTAGAGGTCTATTTTGGGATTTTATGCTGGATAGCTATGGATCGATAAGTTCGCAATATGATGGAGTAGTTGTCACTCGTAGCGACATTAAGTTGCAGATGTTTGCTCAAGTTTTTTATAGAAAAAAACTCAATAATACTACAAACAAAGAAACTGGAGAGAAAAGATATCCGTTAGCCAGCCTTTTTAATGAAAAGTTTCCTACAGTTAGCAAGATCGTTCGTAACGAAAAGAGGAAAGATTCTAATCCAGAGAACCGCAAAGAACTACCATCTAATATGATGAAAGTTGAGTCTAAGATATACCACGAAATTTTGGCTGAGATTTACAAGCTGAACCCGAAATACAAGGTATTCAACATCCACGATGCCATTGAAGTATTGGACGTTCCAGAGAACGAATCATTGACTGTCGATATAGTAAAGCAAGTGATGGAGCAAGTGTATCGCCGGAACGGTCTAATGCCTGACTTATCAGTTGATTACCCAGAGAACATTGACCAACTAATGTCAGACTTAACCCTGATGAACCAGTTGATTGATGCTAAACTTGAAGAGTTGAGGCAGAGAGCCAATGCAGGTGATGAACAAGCAATCGTATATTCGTACGCCATTAATCACGGCTATCTTGAATTTATTTGGTCAGATAGTAGTCACCAATCGGTATCTCTTCATTTAACCGACAAGGTAAAAAGTGAAGAAATTTCACCCCGAAAAATATGCACACAAAGCAATGATGAACAGCAAGTTAAGTGGGCTTGTGGAAAGAAAGTGTTCTACATTTTGGGAGAGGAATCAAAGAAGAATATTATGACTATGAAAGGTTGGTTAGATTATGAAAATGGTAAGAGAGTTAACAACTATGATTTGTTGGATAACTACCGGAGAGATTACAAGTTAGTTCGAAATAATGGCAGAAATAAAGCAAGATACACTTATAAGGTTGATGTTATAGATGGAGAGGTTGTTAACTCATACCTAGCAATAAAGAAATATATGGGTAGGAATAGAATAAAGTGATAGTGTAAGCAATTGAGTATGGATTGTATACCATTGTGAAAGTCATTTGAAATATAATAAGTATTATGAGAGATTCATAATGTAAAGTAATTGGGATGTTATATGTGGTATCAGTAATGTATGCCAATATGGTTATTCTAATGTCAAATGAATGAGAGTATGTCTAAGTGACCTACTCTCAATCTATTTACATAATGGTGAGACGTTTAAGTGATTGAAACTATTAGAATGTTGAATAGAACTAAAGAAGTTTACAATGAACATTTACATAGTTAACTTCAACTCACCTCTGCATGAATGACGTTTGATGATTGTTCATTTTATTCTTTGAGTTCCCTGGACACACAAAAGCACCCGTATTCAGGATGCTTTTGTGATTTATTTGAATACGATTATTCTGACTGATCAATCTTTAATTCGGTTGAAAATCGGAAACAAAAGTATGTCGAATGTAGGTGCCATAATTTGAAAAATATAAAGAAAGACATTTATTAAACTCCACTATATGATTCGTTTCTTTTTTTCATATTATCTATAAAAAAATCTATATTTTGTTCAGATTCATTGAAAAAATCAATTAATCCTCTTAATAT
>JAGHSE010000242.1 GCA_018066015.1 Candidatus Colivivens equi | reverse complement strand
AATATAACTATATTTGCATCGTTAACACAGCGTTATAATATGCTGTGGCTATATTTTTATAATTTGTTGTTGTATTATTTGCAAGTACAAGTAATTTCATGAAAATATTAAGTGTTGTTACTAAGATTGGAGAATTATGGTAATTGCTTTTTCAAATTTCAAGGGAGGCGTAGGTAAATCTACGATTGCTTCTGGCTTGGCAGATTGCCTCGCTAAGAAGGGGAAGAAGATGTTAATGGTAGATATGGATGCACAATGCAACCTGTCATCCTTCTACATTGATGTGGAGGAAAACTCCAAGTCGGTGTATGAGGCTTTGGTGACTAAATCAGAGTTGCCTATCATGAGCGTCCGAGAAAACATTGATCTGGTTCCTGCGACTTTGGACCTTACTGAGGCCGAGCGTTCCATGATGGGAACCATGGGGAGGGAGTATAAGCTGATGGAGAAACTAGATCCTATCAAGAAGAACTATGACTATGTCTTCATCGATTGCTCTCCATATTTTGGTGTAGCCACCTGTAATGCTTTCTTTGCTTCAGATGCTATAGTGATTCCAGTGACACCTTCCAGACTTGCAACTAATGGAATGAACAAGACCATTGAAGCGGCTCTGGAGGTAGAGAGTATTCGTCACAGGAAATTTGCCTTTGTAAAGACTGTAGCCAACTTCTGCAAGACAGGTCAGAACCTGACATCAGATTTGTTATCTCATATGCAGGAGTCGATGAAGAAGAGCGACTACTATCTGTCCTACATACGAGAATCAACATCTGTTCAGATGGCTTCAATGGATGGAAGGTTGCCCAAGAGATCAAATGGGGAGAAGGACTTCCTGACTTTGACGGAAGAGTTTCTTCTTTCAGCCAAATTTCCAAAGAAAGGAAAGAGATAATTATTAGTAATTACATATAATTGTATATACGTTCAATTATGAAGCAGAAGACTTCTATGTTCGGCTCAGCTATGAGTTCATACTCTGCACCGAAACAGTCTGAACCATCTACGGAAATAGTGCCAGGAAAGGTGGGAAGACCTAAAGGCTCAATAAAGAAAGAAGTGACAAAAAGGAGCTTTACCACAAAGCTGGATATTACTCTTCTGGATAACCTGAAGGAACTATCGGAGGAGAAGGCACAGCCTATCAACCGCATTATAGAGGATCTTGTTCAGTACTCTTTGATAGGCATAGGCCGGAGTGAGTTGTTTCATACTGATCTAAAAAATAAAGCAGAACATGCTAAAGCCTGCAAACAGGATGTGTTGATAATTTCTGATCGATATAAGAAATTGCTTTGATAAAGAACTAAGTTGTTGGTGTGTTCATCGCAAAATTTAGTGAAACAAGTTATAGAGGGACTCTTATGAGTTCCTTTATTTCATTCTTGTCGTCTGGGGTGATGTTATATGTAATAGTTCGCATATGACATGCACTTCAGATTCGTTTTTGACATCTTTGACATGTATTTGTTGTTTGTCGTAAGAAAAATGACATGCACAATTAAAAAAAATAATCAAAAAAGTTTGGATTTATAAAAGAAATGTAATATATTTGCACGCGTGAATTATACCTGGAACGAACTGCATTAATAGTAACTTACATTTGAAGAAATCACACTTAGGTATTAATTGTTTTTTGCTTACAAAACAGATCGTTTTTCTTATAGTTTATTTTGGCTTCTTGTCTGAGTTTGTCCGCACACTTTTCGTAAGACTCTGTATGACAGGATTAAGCCATAAACGTGTTCTTTAAGCTGGTTCTGTCTAGAAAAAGTAAAGATACTCGCATGAATGCACTTTTGAATGCGCCCTGCAACGCTGATGCCGTATACATCGATAGCGATGGACTTGCCCCCATTGCCCTCCCCGAAGCTAACGTCAACAAAGTTGACCAGTGCTCAGATACAGGGGTGTCCACTAGAAATATGCCTGATCAAAACACACTTCCCAGAACCCACTCTAGTAGGTTGAAAATCAAAATGAAAGATCCTTTGAATTGGTATGCTTTACGTACTACTTATGGAAGAGAAAAAAAGCATATGATTTTTAATCTCAGACGGAGTTTAAGCTTTTTTGCCACCCACGATGGTGGAGAAAACTGTAAATGGGAAAAACAATTGGTTGAAGTATCCAGACTTCCTAATATTTTCTTTGCTTATGGTTCAGAGCAGAAGATGAAGGATTATGTCTATGACAATGGTCTCCCCCCCTTATCTTCGCTTCTATTATAAACATATTCACAAAGGTGCCAAGATTATCAAAGAACCATTGATTGTTCCTGATAGACAAATTAAAAGCCTTTAGATTCTATTCCAAGCAGAAGCTGAAGACATTCGTATCGTTCCAGATGACATAATTCGTAAATTCCAAGAAGGCGATAATGTTCTTATTACCCAAGGTGAGTTTAAGGGAATTGTTGGCAAGGTTGCTCGATGGCATGGACAGCAACTTGTTGCTATTGTAATAGATGGACTGTGTGTAGTTGCAACAGCATATGTTCCAACTGCATTTTTAGAAGTATTGTAATTAAAACAAATATGGAAGATAATGAAAATATGAGTTTCGCTCAAATACAAGAAAATGATAGGCAAACCATCGAAAAAATATGCTCTGATGGGAACTATGCTTACTATTTCTTTCATACAAAGTGTCGACCTCTATTAAGCAATATTGTTTGGACACTTTACAAAAGCAGTGCAGAATACGACGAACTTGTCAATACGCTTTTTGAATACTTGAAAGCACCTGGCAAGGATGGAGAATTTTGGCATAAATTAAGATCATTTGATTATAGGACATCTTTGTTCGATTGGATCAAGATTGTAGCAGTAAGACTATTCTATACACCAGATAGCGAAAAATTCTCCATACCAGATTCTCTAATTTCTTCTGGTGTCGCTGAAGATATGTTTTCTGAATTGCCCAAAGCAATTCATAGGAAATATATGTTGTTCAAGTATATCGACAATCTTTCTGATAAAGAAATCTCCTCCAAATTAAAAATGGAATTGAACGAGATAAGGTCAATTTCGCGAGCAGCTATAAGAAGCTTGAAAAAAGTTGTAGAATCAAGCTACTCCGATTATTTATCTGTTCTATTCCAAAAAGACGTTGTCTCAAAGGTAGACTCTGAAGAAAGTGAAAATGAATTCCCTTCTAAAGATTTAACGATTCAACAAGATGCGAAAATTGATGTTTATACTTACTTGGATTTAATGCCAAATGAACGATATAGATATGTGATCAAATCTCTTTTTCTAGAAGATAAGGATCCCGATGATTTAGCTATAGAGTTAAACACTCCAATATCCAATATCTACAACATAAAAAGTAGGGGATTGGACCAACTTAGAGATATAGCAATTTACAAT
>JAGHSE010000237.1 GCA_018066015.1 Candidatus Colivivens equi | reverse complement strand
CACGATAGAAAATATAATCAAAAATTAAAAATTTATAATATCCTAAGCTTACCAAAAGTTCATGTTCATCAAAAGATTGTTTATTTATTGTAAGATTGTTTATCTCTTTAAAAAAAGAACAATGTTCTAGTCCTGCAATAATAAGCATAAATTCTGGATTGTCCAGATGTATTGATATCATCTTCACATGTGACAAATCTGAATGAATGTGTTCAATGATAGTCTTTATATTATGAACCATATTATGATTTAAGTGGACCTTAAGCTCCTTTTCTTCTGGAGAAATGGAATCGGCGTTTTGCCCTGAAAAAAATACTGAAACATCCTCTTGAAATAATCGTTTAGTGAAAGAAAGGAGGTCAGTATCGTTTGAAAAACGTTGCAAGTTGTCTCCGGTTGCTGCCATGACAGAATCCACGTTATTTTTTAAGAATGTTAAAGATGATGCAATAGCAGTATTATTAATATATTTTTTTCTAACTCCAGGGATAAATACAGAAAAGACATAGAAAACTGTACCAGAAAAATAACTGATACAAATACCCTGAGAGATTGAATTTAAAGCGTTACATATTTCTTCAGATATGGGTAAATGAATATAAATAGAAGGTAAATATGTCCAGCAAAGGATGATTAAAGATATCAATGATGATAGCCATATCCAGGAACATAGCTTTCCTTCTTCTATGAAGATTGTTTTTTCAATTTTTTTACGGTTAGTTACCATTACTACTAATATAATGTTTTTATTTTTACGATATTAACTAATAAAAAACTATGGTAACAGAGATTGTTCCATTGTTTTAATCATAAAAGATAAATCTGTAATTTGTAATTGTTTTGCGTATTGTAATCCAACATAGGGCAACAGGATCCTGTTGCCTTGCAGGATTTCCCATTTAAGCAGAAATCACTAACACTGTATTTTCATAGTATAAGATTAAAGATAGGTTGGATTTACCATTCAAACAGACATCACAGACACCGACAAAAAGTCTATCTTTGCATTGACCAAGTTGGATTTACCATTCAAACAGACATCACAGACACCCTGTTTCGATACAGAGACCGCAGCCCTCGGGTTGGATTTACCATTCAAACAGACATCACAGACACCCTGTGCCATCTTCTCGAAGTCGGGGGTGCGTTGGATTTACCATTCAAACAGACATCACAGACACCTGAGACGTCGCTGGTGATGACGCGCTCTGCGTTGGATTTACCATTCAAACAGACATCACAGACACCTGATTATTGATAACCCATTGACGCTTTGTTTGTTTGACGTAATTCCCGAGTGAGAAAACTCCTCAGGCTAAGGGCTTCCAACAGCCCCTTAGGAATAATCCTAATCTTTTACTATTTCTTTACTTTTTGCAATATTGCGAGCGCCATTGTAATCAGCATGAATATCCTTGCCGAAACAATTACATTCAGGATTTAGGCATTTAAAATGGATATTGTCGCGTATTCCCTTTTGTCCGCATTCTGAGCATGTCTGACTCGTGTATGCAGGATTTACATACTGAACAATGATTCCTGCACGTTTTGCTTTGTACTCGATCATTGACTGAAGCTCGAAATACGACCAATTACGCACAACGTATTTCTTATCTTCTTTGATCTCTTCATTGTCGTCTCGACCAAAGTTCTTCAGCCTTTCCATTTGGATTATCTCAGCTTCAACTTTTTTTGCAAACTCAACAACCTCTTTGCTGAATAAATGGTTTTGATTCTTTACCCAATTACGTTCGGCTTCACGAACACGTTCAAGTGGTTCAAGTTTATGCAATCTTCCATGCCCTCCTTTGGTCATCTGCAATTTTTGCAAAGAGCGGAAGCGTCGTTGGAATGATGCGCGTTGATCAAGAAACGCTTCACGACTGCCTATCGATTTGCGTTCAGGTCCATCGTTGACAGCAGCATAAATCGGGACGTTCAGGCCAAGGTCAATGCCTACGACTTTTCCTTTAATATGCTTGTTTATTTCTTTCGGCACATCGACGCATAATAACAAGAAAAGGCGTGTACTGCCATTCTTTCTTACCATTTGTATAGAAGAATTGCATGCTTTATATTTAGCACCATCATTTGAGATGCCAAGACAACGCTGAACGACGAGTTGATTATTACTCCTGTCTCGGCCAAAAGATAGTTCAAATCGTAGATTGTTATACCACTTTAGAAAATACTTCTTGTTTTCTTCATATATGCAAATTGATGCTTTCTCTGTCCTGTCAAAAGCAAAAGGTATTGGCATTCCATAACGGTAATTGCTTATTGAACGTTCTCCTCTGGCAACTTCTTTTGCATTGGTAGAATAATGAGACAAAACATCTTGTTTCAACACATCCAGAATCTTCGTCATAATATTCGCTTCGTTTTGGCTCGTCACCATACTATAAGCGACAGAAGCATAGGGCCGTTGAAAAATAGCTGATCTATGAGCTTTGATCTCTTCAAGGACAAGTTTCTCTTTTTCCTTCAATTCAGCCCGTACCGGCTTATCAAGGTTTTTCTTCGCAAGTTGTTTGCGAAGCTCCATATATTCTTTATTATTATATCGCAACAATATATCTATCTCATCATTCAGATACAACTGATTGACGAGACGATTAGCCGCGCGATAAAGATTGTCATTAATGCTGTGCAAGAATTTCCATTGCTGGTCGTATTCTTCATCGGACAATCCAGTATGTACAAGATGTAGTTCTATTTTGCGAGTTATTACCATATAAATGCTATTTGGATGGTGCAAATATAAAGCGTTTTCCCATACAATGCAAATTTTTCGGCAACTTTATTTTTTTGTAAAACAATTACTATTTTATTTTTGAGAACATAAAATAGTTGTTATTTATTAAGTTTCGCAGTTGGAATCTGTAAATGGCAAATAATGCTGTCTCATACGGAGGATCAATAAAAAGCAATAGAAACAAATAATGCAGCTCCAAGAGAAATGGACAGTTCTGATTTACTACAATTATTACTTTATACGAATTGTAATGGAATTAAAAAAGGTAAATTGCATTATATGTCTTGAATCTGTTTCTTTTTTTCGAACTCTTGACTTATAGAATCCTGAATATGTTGTATCGAGTCATTCTTAAACTTTTCAATCACTTCTTGAGCTTTTTCACATTCTTTATTCAGGTATGAATCACGATATATTATCTCAGTTCGGTCAAGTTCTCTTGCTTGAGATGCAATGCCAGAGTATTCACCGATAGAAGGTCCATTATAATGGATTTCAAAAAATTCAATAGAGTTATGCTTAAATTTCCACTCCTTAGCACGAGTAGAATAATATTCAGCTTTAAAAGGAGCTTCAATATATTCCCCCGGTCCATATTTTTCTTCGTAGAGATTAATTAGAGGTAAAATTACATTTGATAAATCTGTTCTTTGAGTACTAAATACTACATCTGATATTTTGTCTCGGTAACTATAGACAGAAACAATGCCGCTTATTATTTTATCTTGATCAATAATAATTGAGTCGATAAATTGAGCAACAATGTTTTTGCCGTCAAGTCCATCCTGAGGAATATGAGATAAAAATTCGACATTCTCAAGAACGATCTTATCACTCAAAATAGAATCGAGGTTCGCCTTTGCTGATTCAACACCAACATGGATTCCTCGATAAGTCAATTCCATCTCCTTATAGTCTTCTTGTTTCTTTTGGGAGCAAGAACATAACATAACGATAGAAAGTAAAAATAATAGTTTTTTCATATTCTTG
>JAGHSE010000258.1 GCA_018066015.1 Candidatus Colivivens equi | reverse complement strand
TTTTATAACAATTCGTATCATACGCCTCATAAACCAATGCATGATACACCATTGGAGCCACTCGTTTAGGATTTGAGGACAGGTGAAGCGTCTGCACACCGAAATCCTTTTCTTTTATAAATAATCTTTCCTTCAGGTTCGTATTTGCAAACACCTGTATGCATGGCGAACCACCAGACATATTTCATGTCGACCATTACGATGCAGGGGGACATCAGACATATCTGACGCAATATCAATCGCTCCATTTTTCTTAAATCGGAAGCATTAATAATGCCCTTGAAATATTCAACAAATCGATTGTTTGAGCGACCCTCTCTCATCTCCATTACTTATAGCCTTTTCTCTTACGCCAAACCCAGTGGCCAAAGTCTCCAAAAGGGCGAACAAACAACAATCCATGGAGAGAATCTGATAACACGGAAATTGTACAAAGTTAA
Source organism: Candidatus Colivivens equi (assembly GCA_018066015.1). Lineage (GTDB taxonomy): Bacteria > Bacteroidota > Bacteroidia > Bacteroidales > Bacteroidaceae > Colivivens > Colivivens equi. Next base: position 9,021 of record JAGHSE010000258.1, on the reverse strand, counting down.
TCTCCAAAAACGCTGAAAAGTACCCTCATCCGCGACAAGCGATACTCGCTCATCCAGATATCCAAAATTGCCAGATTTTATAACTTCGGACAACAGGAAACGACCATCACTTTCGGAGGCAGTACAAAGTAAATATTTCTCTTCTAACCCGAAAACCTCATTCATGATCCACATTACTGCTTTGGCGAACCTTAGCATACCTGTCTCTTTCATTACTCTGCAGAATTCTTCACGAGATAATCGTTCTTTAGAGTTTTTCAACACATAATAGTAATCCATTAGCTGACGCAATCCCACACCTTCGCCAAACACATGTCTAAAAGCATGAGCCAAAATGAACACTTGATTAAAACGGTCAGTGCATCTGCCACTCGAAAAACAATTCTCTCTTTCATTATAAAAGAACGTCTGTAAAGACCTATCCTGCCAAGGGCACTCAAGATATGAAGGTCGAAAATGTAATTCAACTTCTGTGTCTTGGAATATCTTTAACTGCGTATGGAGCCATCTGACTTCATCGGATGGAGAAATGCTAGCCACATATTTCATGATCCGATCATGGTTTCCATCCATCCAAATATCAATATCTCCCGACTGACGTAAGTTGCGAAGGGTTTCTTCATAATAACAACTAACCGCTTGACCTTTCAAAATGCAATTTCTAAAACCATTTGCCGAGAGCGCTACTTGCAAATCAGAGCATTGCTGGTCCACAACTTCATTGCGTTGCTGGATCATAGCCGCCATGCCCATCCATTCGAGAAAAAGCATCTTGGGGGGGCACAGCTCTTGCAACTTCAGTTTCTGCACGCCAGCGAAACAAACACCTACCAGAGATTGTTTCATAGCCATCGCATACAACTCGCCCCATTCAGACTCCGATGGAGTCCGAGAGAGGCAAGATAAGGAGCTCAGTGAAACATTAATAAGTTCAAAGAATAATTTGGTCATTATTTCTTCTCAGACAGTATTTTGTCTATCTCTTCCAGATAGATATTCGTTACGATATTGCGGTCAAACTCACGCTCCATCTTTTCGCGCGCGGCTCTACCCATAGCAACTTTTTCTTCGTGAGACAACAGAATGAATTTCTCAACAACTGCCGCCATTGCATCTACGTCACGAACAGGGAACGTATATCCTGACTTTCCATTGTCAATACCATCACGAACACCCGGCACGTCTGAACCAATACAAGGACGACCAGAAGCACTATGTTCCAGTACAACATTGGTCATACCCTCATAGTAACTTGGATGAATATCTGCATGAGCAGAGGCAATGTGAGGTTTCATATCAAGTTTCACTCCCTCATACTCTACGATACCCTTCTTCTGCAAATCTTCTATCTTTGAGCGATAGATCTCATCATCGTAGTCGCCATATATTCTAAAATGTGTATGTGGATATTTTGCCTTGATTCTCTCTGCGCATGCCAAATATTCATCAATGCCCTTAATCAATACCACACGACCAACAAAATTGAAGAAAATCTCATCGTCAGAAGCAGGGTACTCTTGATAGGTAAACTGAGATATGTTCACACCAGAACCTGGAATATCTCTATAATGCACTTTGTTCTTCAAAACTTTATTCAAATAATCCCTTTCCTGTGTGTTCTGGTACATCATACATGCGGCTTTCTTAAACCCTACTCGATATAATGTTTCAAGCACGAGACCGACAAGAAAACTATAGTACTTAGTATCTACAAGTCCCGCATTATTGATGATACAAGGGATGTCTAACCAACGGCATACCAATCCTCCATAAGCAGAACTCTTGCCTGTATAAGCCAACACGACATCTGGATTTTCATCCTTAAAGATTCTGCGATAGCCCATAATAAGCTTAAAATCATTTAGGAAACTAGTACCTCGGCGATCCATTTCTAGAGGGACGAATCTGCAGCCTCTTTCTGTAAAGAAGTCAATCTTCTTGCCATATGGGCAAACGAGAACTACTTCATGTCCTAACTCATGAAGTTTCAGAATAACCTCACTCCTAAAATTGTAAAAGTTATTATCCTTAGATGATATTAATACGATTTTTGCCATACTTTAGAGATTAATTATTCCTTCCTCATTAAACAATGTATCCAGATACTTTCTCACCAACTGAGTTCCATACTTCAGTTCTACCTTAGGCAGCACCTCTCCCAATAACTGCTTTACTCGCAGGTATGGAAAATTCATGCCGGCACCTGCATACAGGATGATGGTGGCAGTAACTCGAGGGTTTAGATCTGTCAGCCAAGGTGTGTCATTCTCGTCAAGCATAAAGTCGAAACCGATATTGCCATCCAACTTCAATTCTCGTACGATGTCCTCACAGAGTCTATATGCACTATCCTTCTTTTCCACCACTGAAGTCTGCGCAATACTCATTGAGCTTGTGGTATTCCTTCTTCCAGCAATGTAAAGAGTCTTGCCATGATCAGCCAGCAAGTCCACCGTATATTCAACACCCGGCAGGAACTCCATCGCCATAATAGTTGGCATAGGCTTGCAACCATCCAAGATCTCACACATTTCGTCCAAAGTTACATTCATTGATGATGGTTTATCATGCATAAACGACTCGCTCTTTGAAACGTCCGCTCTCACGATTCTCACGCCTCGACTGCCGCTGTTTTCTGTCATCTTCACGCATATCGGGCGCTGAGGGAATCCAAGTTCACCAATGCGTTTTCGTATGGTTTCTGTCGAGTCAACAAGAAAATACTTTGGCACAGTCAGTCCCTTCTCCTTCATGAACTCATATAGTCGGAATTTACAGTTAGCAGTTGCCAATGTCTCTTTGTCCGAGATAGCAACCTTCACGCCCAATTTCTCAAAGTCCATCATGCGTTCCAATACGTATGGCAATTCCATCGAGATATGAGGGAAGAACACATCCACATTCTCTTTTTTACAGATATCCAGCAACACGTCTACATAATTCTCATCTGTATATTTTGGTACTTGATAATATTTATCCACAAAGAGACTGTTTGTCAGCGTGTCGCTACTTAGGTCTGCTCCAATTATCTTGATACTGCGCTCCTTATTTGCCTTTAAGCATTTGAAGAATCCTGGCATGAAGAATGCTCCACATGCAGAACTCAATACGGTTATGTCTTTCATTTTTTGAACCTTATGTACAAAATATAACTATTTGAATCCACTTAGAATTCAAATGAGAATTTTCCGAACACATCATCGAACGTTTCGGCGCGCATAATCTGCATAATAGAGTTATCCACACGCTTTGCAAACATAGCGCTCTGAGGTTTAATGAACTGAGGTTTCGACACAATGCTGTAACCACCGCAATTGTCGAATACCATCACATCCCCTTCTGCCAAATTACCTGTCCACTCCGGCACCATTACGTCTTGCTCCAGACAGGTGAAACCCATAATGTCTATCTTGTCATAATGCTTCTGCTCCTGACCTCCAGCTATCACATGTGTAGGCAACTTCTTCATGGTACAAATCTCTCCAAGATTGTGGTAGTCACCATCCATATTGGCTATCCAACGACCGCGAATCTGTTTCACGCTCAGCACCTTGCTTACAAAGCTCAGGTAGCGAGCCACAACTGTTGTTCCTGGTTCAGTGAAGAGCATTGGTTTCTTCTCCGAATCTTTATAGTGCTCTACAAACGGCATGATGGTAGACTTGCAATAGTCATCGTATGTAGGTACGCTGCTGCCACCAAATTGATCCTTTAGATAGTCGGCCATATCCGCAAACATACCGCTACCAAGACTGATGTACTGAGGAACACCCTCTACCAACTTGTCTGCCATCTCCAGCATAATTTCAGCACGCTTTGCCCAAGCCTCAACGCCTCGGCAACGGCTGATGTGGCAATGCAGACCTATCAACTGCAGGTTCTCCGTCTCCTTGATGATGGTGATGGTCTCATTCATTTCTGGGCTTCCTGCCTCCAAACCGAAACGACTGATGAAGTTAGCACCCAAATCCATATTGATGCGAAGCCCACAAGTATACTGCTTTTCTGAATGTAACTTGCAATAAGACACTACACGTTTTGCCTCATCCAGCGAGTCGATATTCAGTATGCCACCATTCTCTATATGCTCATACATCTCCGCTCCCTTCGAAGGACCATTATACACAATTTGTGAATTTTTATATCCCAGCTTCTTTGCCAAAGTATATTCCATGTCACTAACCACCTCAGCATATCCACCCATGCTCTTCACCAGCTGACAGACAAATGGTGTATAATTTGTCTTATACGAGTAACTAATCTGATAGTTAGGATAAACAGTTCGAAAAGTATTCTCCAGTTTCTTATAATTATCGACAAACCCCTTTTCATCAAACAGATAAAAAGGAGTACCATTCTTTTCAATAAGTTGTTTAATAGTATTCAACATATTTATTTATTATTAAGTTGATTAATTCTGTAATCCTTCAAGAGTGGGCGATCATCTGTTCCGTAGTTATCTTCAACTCGTTTGAAGAGGATGACAAACGTCGTGAATATAACTTTTATGTCCAGCCATAACGACATGTGATTGGCATAATACACCTCGTACTCAAACTGTTCTTCATAAGTTGTGATAGTGCGAAACGAAAGACTATCTGGTGGAATGAGTCCGCCTCTTACATTGTGACGAGCGCGCTCCTCCTCCTTGAAGTAAGGCAAATCTACCGCACGCAAAGGTCGTGGACCCACAAACGACATATGTCCCATCAGGATAGCAAATAACTCTGGCAATTCGTCCATAGAACTTGAACGCAGCATAACACCAAATTTTGGCAAACGGTCCTTCTCTGGCAAAAGGTTACCATTGGCATCTCGTGCATCAGTCATCGAACGAAACTTATACATCTTAAATATTTTCTCACCCTTACCAATACGGTCCTGCGAAAACAAGATAGGGCTACCCATCCATATTCTAACACAAACAGCAATAATGATATAGATTGGCGAAAGGATTAGAATTGCAATCGCCGACAAAAAAATGTCCAGGAATCGCTTAAAGAAATGTTTATACATATTGTGTAATTATTTTCTATTACATACCACAACATTACAATACATTATTGTACTTTGCGAAAATCTTTTCTATCTGTTCCCGTGAGTATCGTTCGTTTTCTGGATAAAGAATTGCTTCATGTTCAAGAATCTGCTCGATTGTCCACTTAAATTTTATGAAATGAGCAGGTACTCCTCCGGCAATACAATAAGGAGGCACATCTTTAGCCACAACAGCACCTGCAGCAACTATAGAGCCTCTTCCAATTGTAACACCTGCAAGAAGAGTTACATTAATTCCTAACCAGACATCCTCTTCAACAATAACATCTTTGTTATAAAGATCCATCTTTCCTGATGCTTCTTTATAATCATCATCAATGAATCGGAACCACTTTCCTACTTCCTGCATATGATTTCCAGTACGAACCATAAGACCTGCAGCACTAACAGAGTTCTTCTTCATTATGAATTTCGCTTTACGGCTAGCAGAAATCGTTCCGCTGCCTATAGAAACATTTTCGTAGATGAACACATTTTCTGGGTGGCCAACTACAAACGGAGGACCTATCAAAACGGACGGATGACAGTACCCCAATTTTGATCTCTTAAAAGAAAAATAAGTATGATATATACCCTTTAGGCCAAAATACAATCGCTTAATAAACTCCATTTACAAATACTAATGAAAAAACAACTATTAATATTGGTTTTCAGCATTCTGAGCTGATTATATTTTATGTCGAATGAATTCTTCTCTCTTCTGTATTATCACAGAGCCATCAGGATAGTCTCCTTTTACAATACTACCAGCGGCAACAAGACAATTATTTCCAAGAGAACTTCCCCGAAGAATGATAGAACCTGCACCTATCCAGCAATTCCTTCCAATAGTCACTGGACTTGATTTGTATTGATTTCTTTTGACACCCTCAACTGAATTAAAGTCATGATCATGATCATAAATTAATACACCAGGACCCATAATAGTATTGCAGCCAATAGTAATGCTATCATGGCACATAATCATGCTGTTACAATTAACACCGACCCAATCTCCTATATTAAGATTTCCTCCATCGGAAGAACTGATTACGCAACGAGGATCAATTAATGCACCTTTTCCAATAGTCAACTTACTTTGGGCGTCAAGACGTATATCGACATCCTTCATTACACGAAGGAATGGATGGTAACACAACCGACTACCATTGCATAACTTTAAGCAGAGACACTGCACGTTACCTCTTATTAATGCAATGATATTTCTAAATATGCCCATTGTCTATTCAAAAATAAGTTTATAAATCTTCTCTGCCTCATTTTCTGAGTCAAAATACTTTATTACAGCTTCTCTGCCTCTCTTGCCTATCTTTATAGCTTCATCATAATTGTCAATTGTCCATATTAGTTTATCTGCAAAATCGCACACATCATCAGGGTTGACAATAATACAATTATCACGATCGACAAGATAATCTTCAATAGCACCTACACGTGTAAGAACAACAGGACGCTCTGTCATCAGATATTCTCCGATTTTAGTAGCAAAACCATATTTCGCCTGAATGTTATCAGGACGAGCAAGAGCAAGTATCTTTGATGCTTTAAGCAATGAAGGCATGTTCTCGGGAGATACAGAACCTGTAAATTCAACCTGTTCTAAGATATTCAATTCTCGAACTAATGATCTCAACTTTTGTTCAGTAACATCATCCAAAAAAGGACCGACTAGTCGCAGTTTATATTTGGAGTGCTTTTCATTAACCATTGCAAAAGCCTTTATCAAAACGGACAAACCATCCTTAAACTCAGAGAGAATACCGCAATATGTGATTGTAGCGGAAGGTTCAAGTTCTGGCAAATCCTCAAATCTCCTCCGATCTACAATCATGTTCAAGAGGAAGGTCTTATTGGGGTCAGCCCCGAATTCTTCAATGTACATATCTCGTAAAGCTGGAGTAATCAAAAATAGACCATCGAGCCGAGGGATTGTACGCTTATACAATCTGTACAACCATTCCCCAACAAATCCGCCTATTTTACCAACTACCACAGGATTCTCCGTGTATTCGTGGTACAGGCGGATACCTTTCTTTAGCCGCAAAAAATAGATGCAATTTAACAACGAATAAGCATACACAGGAATCTCCGGACTCATTATCTCATAAAACATTCGCATTGACCGAACGGTATTCAAATACTTATTCGAAAAAGGCGAGTTTTCCCACAAATAAACAAAGCATAGTTCGTCCTTATATCTTTCACATTTCTCCTTATTCTTATAGGGGAAAAGGTAGAAATATGTGACCTTTACCCCCTTCTTCTGAAGTGCCAGACCAAAAGCCAATAATCGATTACAGCCAGCAGAGGTAGGGTTATAACTGCTGTCTAAGATATATAATTCCTTCATTTTAAAAATATATTCCTTTTGATTGGCCACGATATTGGTAATATGTCATCAAGGCTTTGTCTTTTTCTTGACCTTTGAGATGACCAAGATGCAGAGATTCCTTCTTTATCTTTTCAAGGTACTCATCAGTTGTCTTTATTACTCTTGCAGGAACACCGACAGCAACAGAATTATCAGGAATGTCTTTCGTTACAATAGCACCGGCTCCAATAATAACATTGTTACCAACCGTTACACCAGGCATAAAAATGGCATTATTACCAACATAAACTTTATTACCCAATGTAATGGGCTTGGTAATCTCAAGATCGGGGACCTGATCCCTGAATAACAAAGTTCCGCCGTCATGAGTTTCAAAAGCGACATTATTCGTTATATGACACCCTTCTCCAATAGTAATTAGCCATGGTTCTGTACCCCAATATACCTTTCCATATAGATTTACTCCACTCTCAGGGATATTTACACCTATTTTTCTTGCATAAGCTACCGGATTAATACTACACAATGCTAATGCAAGAAGTTTTCTATAAATTCGCTTCAACATTATTCTTTTTTTCTAAATCTTAAAACCTTTTTATGTCTTAAACAATTCTTTTCTGTCAAATAATCAAATGTAAATGGGAATATAAAAAAAGCAACAAATCCCATCGAGGCTGTGGCATTATTATTATACATCAACATAAAAAACAAAACGCCAATGGTAATCACAAATAATTTTTGTTCATAGGTATGCGACAACCTATATATTGTCATAAAAGGCATTGCAAAAAGCATTACGAAAAGGACACCAATGACAAATCCAAAAATAGCAAAGGTATCAAGAATATTTGAGTGACGACCAATAGGAGCAAAACTATCATTATCCATACTACTATCTACTATCGCACCAGTAAGGGGAAACTTTAGAAAAGTTTCAATGGATTGCGCCTTAACATCTTTTCGGGTATCCACATCTTCTGATACCTTTTCTTTACCCTCCAGACTTCTCTGTATTTCCTTAAGACGAAGATAATTTTTGCCATTCTCATCCAGAACAACACATACGCTATCAATAGCAATACTCCCGACATATTTATAGGTTGGTAACAAAAAAAGAACCATAGGAATAATAAACTTAAGGTGTCTCTTATTACTACCAAAAAAGAAGACGACAACAGATGCGATAAGCAAAACTGTAGCAGTAAAGAAATTTGACAATAGAACAAGGTAGAATAATAACAAAAATAGACCTAAAGCAATAATTTTCACTATTGGTTGATCTTTTATCTTGAGGAAATAATAAAAGACAACGGCTGCGAATAAAAGAGCCGTGTAAATAAAAATATAGCCACCAACGTTTATATTAGCATCCTCATTAAGTCCTACTCCACCAGTGTTAATGGCACGAGAAACAAAAGGATTCAACATTAATTCAACAATTGTAATAATAGAGACGAAAACAATAACTGGCAATATTAAATATATAAATGTCATTCCTATCTTAGTACCTCTTGTTTTATAATACAAGTACATAAAATACGGCATTATTATTTGCGACAAATCAATATAGTTCTTAAATACTACAGGTCTATCAAACAAAACACATATCAAAGACATCAAAACCATAAATA
>JAGHSE010000413.1 GCA_018066015.1 Candidatus Colivivens equi | reverse complement strand
GCATTAACAGCGTCGATAATTTGTTTCTTTGTGGGGACAGATGTCTTAGAGATAACCCTCAAAACTTTATATCCTTGACTAAGGACATAATAGTTTCGCCTTTTATCTTGTTCCTCTTTGTCTTTATGCCAATACCACCCATCATACTCGAAGTCTATAAGTTGTCCATTAATTTTTAATAAACAATCAAAATTGATAGACCCTAATGGGAACGATTCGGTGCAATTCTCTGCTCCATAAATCTCTTTCAACAAATCACAACATTCTCGTTCTATCTTTGATGTAGGAACTGTGCCATTTTTATATAAGGTTTCACGCATCTTTGCTTGAACCTCTTTGGATTGCGTAGACCAAACTACACCAAACTTTTCGAGATTGGTTTTTTGTATCTTGTCTCTAACATATGGCACTTGAGCAATATTGTGACAATGATATAAAACCGAAATCTGCTCTCTAAGTGTCTTTTGAAAATCTTGAGACTTAAATAAATTGTCCACGCCGTATTTGGCTATCATAGTTTGTTGTGCTTGATGCTTAATGTTGGGGTTGCAAAGTGTGCATTTATACCCGTGTCGTTGAAGATTAGTTTGCATAATTTTTTCTTTTACTTCTGATGATTGACAAGCCCTCTCAACGCCATACTTTTGCAAACAAGTTGTTTTAGATTTATTTTTAGCATAATCTGTCTGAAACATATTTTTAACACCGTATGTTTCAAGCATTATCTTTTCTGTCTTTTTAGAACGACAACCATTACAACAATCTCCGTGGTTTGCTTCACTTTTTAGATGTTGTACATACGGTGTTTCAAATTCTGCGCCACAATACTCGCATATAATGACAACCTTTTTATGACATCCTTTAGACAAATCTTCTGCTTTTACATACAGTTTATCTCGATAACCCGTAAAAACATAACCTTTAGATTCATACCAATCTTTTGTTTTGTTTTGCCAAGTTATTTCAATTATTTGATTAGGTTTAAGTATACGCTCACCACCTTTTAATACGGTAATAGATATATAAGAGCCATATTTTTCGACTACCATTAGCTTGTAGCCTACTGACCCTTTTAAGGTCATAATCGTTGAACCTACTCCTATTCGGAGTGTGGATGCTAAAGACCCATTGTTTATGAACACTTAGGATTTGACCATATATTCATCTCTTATACTTTTTTATACTTTCGTAGCTTTCACACTTAGGCTTATTTCATCCTTATGTTGTAGCGATAAGAGCTTTAGGGATTCAAAGCAGTTAACATGGAATACTTGCTAATCACTTAACAAGTAGGGCGAATGTTACCCAGAGAAACAACATACAGAGCACGAGGCTGAATCTTAACCTTAACGATATCACCAGCACCAACGGGCTTAAAGTCGGTGAAAATGCCCATAGTGGGATTGAGGGTTTCAGGGAGAAGGCTATTGACAACTGCGTTTACAATTGCAAGACCTGCCCATCTTACTACGGGGTGTGCAGTCCATGCTTCGGGCATCTCGGAACGCTGTACACCAGAACGCTTCTCTACTTCCTCGAAGAAACGAGCCTGAAGCTTTTCAGCATGCTCAGGTGTTCTCTCGGATTCGTTGAAATGATAACGATACATACCCTCAAAGAAAGTGGTATCGTTGTTAGCGAATTTCTTAATTTCATTATGGAAGACCATATTCTTTTTTCTCCTTTACTATAATTTTAGTGTAGATTAGTTAGCCATGCAACGCAGAATTGCAACGGTCATAAAGCCCTGACCGACAGCTACATCCTTGAGGGCTTCTACACGGAAGTAGCAACCACCTGCGGGTTCACTTGCAACGGGAGCACCAAGCTTACCGTTTGCGCCAACGGGAACAAAGTAACCAATCTCTTCTACAGTGGGAAGAGTACCACTTGCAAAGCAATGTGCATCGAACTCCCAGCAGTCAACAGCGGCATGAAGGTACTTCAGAGAGAAGCCCTTGCCAGCCTCGTTGTAGAAGTAACGGGGGTCAGACATCATCTGCTGTTCGAGAGTGCGACCTACTTCGGGGCTCTCGATAATCCAGCAAGACTTGCTGGAAGCATCTGCCATAGCAACCTTATACTCGTAACCCTTGACCTTACCAGTGGTAGCGTCAATATTCATACCATCAAGCACAACGATAGTGCCGTTATCTACATCGCCATCAGCATAAACGCCAGCAATGTTCATAGAGTCCACATTCCAGCAAGAGCAGAGTGTAGACTGTGCATAACCATGATTGTTTGCCATATTATTTTTTCTCCTTTTATTATTTTTTTTGATTGAATTTAATTAACCCATTCTATCCCAACAATCCTTAACGATAGCGGGTTCTTCGGTAGGAGCACTCATTCTAAATTCAGTAGTATGAGTTTCCTTATTTTCTTCTGCGAAGTTGATAAGATGTTCGCCACAATATGCAAACACCATATTCTTCCATGCAGAAATTTCAGCAAAAGTATAAGTATCTGCGGATTCAGCAAACTCATTATACTTAGCTTCGTCAACATGACCCTTGACTTTTTCAAGAACTTCGTTGACCTGTGCAAGCTTCTGAGCGGACTCGATGCCTTGCTTAAATTCTCTTAAGGTCTGGAGTTCTGCCTCTTGCTCCATAATCAGATTAGCCTGTTCTTCACACTTAGCCTGTAGGTTCTTGCACTCAGCCTCGAAATCAACCTCTTCAACCTGTTCAGGGTCGGAGAGTTCTTCCTCTTCTGTGGGCTCTTCAGCAAGCTCCTCAACGATTTCGGACATCTCTGCGGGCTTTTCGATAGCACGATACTGTTCTACATTCTCAGGCTCTGCGAACTTAGTTACCTCTCCAATGGTTTCAAAATTCTCCTCCACCCTTGTAATGGTATCTGCAAGGATAACGCCATCTTTGGAGTTCCAATCAAAATCGACTCTATAAAGCAGACCGTCCTCAGCGGTAAGAATTACGAACTTCTGACCATCATCCTCAAAAATACCTTTTATACCATAGTAGTAGTTATCTTTCTTGCGGATGGCAGTATGTACCATACGCCACATTTCCCCAATGTCAAGAGCGGCAAACTGTTCTAATTCGGACATCTGTGTTTCCTCCTTTCCGTTAGAATCTTCAGCAAGGTCAAACTTCTTGTAAAGTTTTTGTACCTTATTTATTACGACTTGCTCATCATGCTGTTTTGCATAAGCAAGTGCTGAACTGAGGGCTTCTTTTACATAATAAAATGTGCCATCAATTTCAACCATAAGTGGGTATTTGAGATGCTGAGAAGGGTTTTCTTCCCAACCATCTTCTACGAGAGCATAAACCGCCTTGACAAGAGTATTACGGTTCTTAGCCGCCATAATCTTTTTTCGGAGTGCTGTTTTGTCAACGCCACCCCAATCTATATCTTTAAGTTCGGTTTTGTTAATTTTATAACTTTTAGCTCTACGCTCCTGTGCAAATGCCTCAAGCTGATTTGCGGGGCATTTACTGTGATAAAAATCGCTCACTTCTTCTTCGCTAAAGCGAGTAATCTGTATGTTAGATGTGGGAGAGCTGGGGTTTACAGTCTTACCCAACAGAGTAACACCAACAATCTTAAAGCACTGAACATCGTTTTCATTGTCTTCATCAAATCCGCACATAATTTCTACGGATACGCTACGATTGCTGTCGTCTTCTGTGAAAACATCACAGCACTCTTTAGCATAGATTTTGGACAAAACAACATCGACAACGGCTCTTAAATACCCGTCTTCGTTTTCAATGATTTCCACATCTTGGTCTTTTATAACTTGACCTACTATAATTTCGTTGGAAGTATGAGTTGTTACATCGCCGTCTTTGACTTCGGCAACAACCCACTTACCCAACACAGTAGAAATATCACGGCGAAATACTTCTTCACTAAAATTCAGTTTATGACTATTCGGATTAGTTCCGAGAAAGTCCATAGTGGCAATAATAAATTCGTCTTCGTCATATTCCTCTTTATTAATTCTCTTTATTTTTGCACTTTCAAACTTATAGATATTAGACATTATTTACACCGCCTTTCTCAATGAAATCTTTTAATTCTTCAGAATATTTATAATAAAAACATCCATAATAATAATACTTGGGCATAAAGCCGTTCTCTTGCAATTCTAAATTATAGGGGGATTTACCATTAATTTCAACATACTCAGTGAAATCTTTGGGAGCTTGTACTAATACCATATTATTCCACCTCAATCCAAAATCCAAAAGTTCTTTATCTGTGCATCATAATCATACAGTACACCATTATAAATGCGAAGCTTGTCGTTCAGCAGGATTGCTTGTTCAACCATTGGGTTAAAGTCCTGAAGGATTTTAATAAGCTCTACATAGATGTTTATATCAAAATTCTCTTGTGCGATAAGAATAGCCTTAGAGAGCATATTCTGAAAATCAATAGATACATCTTCGATAAGCTGTATCATTTCTTCAAATGTCTGATAATTCTGTTTGCCCGCTTCGGTAGCACCATACTCCACAGGGACATTATATGCCTCAAGACATTTGTGCCCTATATCGTCTGCTATCTTCGGAAATGCATGAGCGTAATAAGCGTGGAGAAGTTCTGCGGTATTGGTCATTGCAAACTGAACACCCATTACCGAAACAATTCTGTCTATAAGTCGATTATACGAAAATGATTGCTTAATCAGTTCGTAACAGGCTTGCACTGTGGGTTCGCTAATATTTATCATAAATTCTCACCTCTTATTCGTAGTTATTGTTTGCACTTTCGCTTCTGTCGCCTACATCCATAGTTGGTCTGCCTTGTGCAGAAGAAGCGGATGCTGTGTGAATAGAAATAAGAGGAGTAAGCAAATCTGCCATTCCTGCGTAATGTCCTGCTTCAAGCGATTTGGCAAATATATGGGCTGGCATATCGGCAACCTTTGCATATACACTGGGATGTAAGACGATACCTTTATCTGCAAGCTTAAGAATATTTTCGGATTCCTGCTTTTTCATAAAGTCATAAGTACACCCAGAGAATGTAATTGCAAACTTGTATGTTCTTGTACACTTGTTTGCAAAATATCCAAATATCTTTTCAAACTGACGATATAAGGGTTCGACACGGTTATAGTCGGTCTGAACCTGCAACCTAAGCTCTTCCTGCGAAGCCTTGCCAGAAGAATAAATAATACGACTTGCAGATGCGGCATTACCAGCAGTAGTCTCAAGTTGAGTACCATACATATCTTTGGTGTCGCTCAAATCGTATTGGTCAAATTTATTGTTTTCCGTAGGCATGGCGACAGCAGTGATAGCCCTGTCAAGTCCAGCCTTAACCAAAGCCAAGAACATGGTTAGTGTTTCGGGCTTCCAAGCCATAGCATCGGCAACCTCGCCAGATTTCTGATTATCCAATAGGGGGATTTGACCGTACAGAATACCCTTTGCGGCAATCATATCTGCGTCTCTCTGTAGCTCGGCAATTTCTCCGTCGGTTAAAATATTATTAATCAACGGGGTAAGGAAAGGACTGCCTTCGGGGTTGGTATAATCTGCCACTATACAAATAGCACCATCCTGCAAAGAAGTTTGATGCCACTGTCCCCATACACCATTTCTTTTGCAAGCGGGAGCACTCGGAACATAGGTCTTTGCTACGGAATCGTATACAAATGTGTCCTTCATATATTGTCTAAAAATAGGGTCATAAGTGTTAATATCAACACCAGCCTGTAAGAACCAATTCATATTTATATCATACAAATACTCGTTCTCATCTTGCCCCGTGATTAAACAATACTGAAAAGGCATAGTTTGAATAGCATATCCCGCTGTCTTCTTGGTTTTGACATTGTCATCCACCATATCCATATTGTTAGTCGCACAGATGGTGTTTCTAAACCACCCGAAAGCCTTACCATTCAAAAGAGCCTTTTTAACTAATGTTCTACCATCTCTCTTATAGGCAAAACGCTCAAAGAATTTATAAATCCTATCTTCGTCTTCTTTGTACTCCTTCATCTTATCGGGGTCTTTCTTTATTTCATCCCACTTAGCATTAATCGGAGCAATAGTATAATCAAAGTTCAGAAGTCCTGCATAGTAATCTACTGTACGACTATACAACAGACTGTAAGTGTTTGCAAATCCGTTATATGCTCTTAAAAGCTCATCATCTTTGTCTGTCTGAGCCAAAAGTTTACGAACCTTGTCTCTGGTAGGAATGGAAACATCGCCAGTTCTTTCAATTAGCAGTTGGTTTGATGTCTGAGGACTAAATACTCTTCCATAGCCACCGTTATAAATCTGACTTGCCATTTGAATAACTTCAGTGAGTTCTTTATTGGTTAATACGCCGTTACGCTGATTTTCTGTTTCTGTCAAGAGTCGCCCTCCTTTCTGTTAAAATACTAACTGTAATTGGGAGAAGTCTATAGCTTGTCCCTGTTTGGTTAATCGCTCTTCACGATTTATAATACGCTGTGCGAGAAGTAAT
Organism: Candidatus Colivivens equi; assembly: GCA_018066015.1. GTDB lineage: Bacteria > Bacteroidota > Bacteroidia > Bacteroidales > Bacteroidaceae > Colivivens > Colivivens equi. The sequence goes on along the minus strand of JAGHSE010000413.1, from coordinate 3,573 downwards.
CCATACATCAACGCCACACAGCGGTCTTTAGTTTTATTGCTTGGCTCAACTAATTTGATGGTTGTTCCAGAATAACTACTTCTAAGATTTATTGCCTCGTCTATCGTTAGACGGGTTTCTATATACGGCATACGACATTGTGCCTTTTCCTCAGAGTCTAACTTATACCAATCTTTTGTCTGCTCCATCTTTTGCAAATAATCAAGGTCGTCAATTAGGAAGTGTACTTGATTATTTTTCAACATCGTATACATATTCATCCAACCTTGATGGTTAATTTCAGGAGTGGCTTTCATGGGTATAATAATCGGAATAGCGTTAGGGTCAACCGTTCTTTCTCGAATTTCTTGGATAATTGCCGCCGTATTAAAATGTAGGTCGGTTTTATCTGAGACGGTTAATCCGTTAGGATGCCATATTTTATCAGGAATAAAGGGATGGTGCATTTCGGCTGTTATAATGTTGGTTAGACTATCACCACCATTACGATTATCGTAAATCAAATAATCTGCGTCATAGAAATAAACTAACTCTCGCATATATAATGCCGTGTTAGGGTCGCCACCAGCATAGGTCTTGATGTATTCGACATCAACATTCCATACATCTTTCCTCTTATAGATGCTGAGACACCCCAATGCAGTCAAGTCGGCGGCGGCTTTACCTTTAACATCTCCTGTAAATGCAAGGTCTCCGAACACCAATCTGATTTCCCCGCTGACTTTAGGTCTAAACGACCAAGTACCCTTCATATACTCGTCTTTTGTCGGAGGTCTAAATGCCTCTTCCAAAATTTGGTTTTCTCTTAATAAGTTATATTTGAAAAATGCACCCTCAATCTCAGTGATAGGAAGATTAAGAACCTCGGTACGAAAACTAATTTCATCCATTGTTCTTTTATCTTCGTAGAATTGGCTCTTGAGTTTAATACCACATTTTATAGCAGTGAAAATATCCCAAGAGCAAATATAGCTACCAGAATCAGGATGTTTTAAGCTGTGCTCAAATGTTGACACATATTCTGTGTGAGCTTTTTCTTGAGCAAATCGGTTACTTGAAATCGACATAACCTTTGGGGGTTCAAGATATTTTTCTTTGTTCTCATTCTGATATTCAGGTCTATTTAGAAACGCCGCCTGTCTTGGTCTTCGCATAGGTTTGAATATAGAGTTAATAAGTCCCTCTTTGAGTAGTATGCGTTCATCAAATTGTAAGATGTTGGCACGCAAACCTCTCGCGGAGTCAAGACATGGCACAGCGGTTACAGTTGACTGATTGAATGTACACTTAAACACAACTTTCTGGTCAGGATATTTAATCTCAAAATATCCATTTTGATACATATATTTTAATACAGGCGAAATATCGCCCTCTAAAAGTTCTTTCTTAATTTTTTCTTCGACGATGATTGTTGATTGACCAAATGTGGAGCTTGTAATTACAATTTCCGAATGAGGATATAACAATGATGTTGCCACATCGAACACACTGAATCTGAAGCTCTTTGCCGCTCCTCGACTTGATAACTCGTCATATTGTGTGGCTTGTGACATCAGATAATAAGCAATTGCTTGATGGTCGTATGTATTGATACCCAGTTTATGTTTAATATAGAGGTGAATATTATTACGCCAAAAAGATAGCCATTCGCCACGGCAACGGTTCATTTCTTCTTGTTCTGCTTTGCTGATTTCTTGCTCTTTCGATGTTTTACTACGAAGTCGCTTTAAATCTTCAAGTATATCTCTTTCGGTCATAAGTCCATATTCAAATCATCGGGGAAAATTTCTGCACCGTCTTTAGCATTACGAACACATCTAAGCATTTCGTGATATTCTTTCTTAAGTCCGCAAATATCATCCTTAAATAGTTCGGGTGCAACTTCTGCGGGGTGAGTGGTTTCTTCGATTGCAGTCCACTTTTCCAATGTGCGTTCTCCAACCGATTTGCCTTCTTTCAACTGAAAATTGTCAAGTTTAAGAGACTTATAATATTTCATAACTCTCTCTTCTGCACTTTTACTATCTTCATTATTATCCTTAAGCTTTTTAACTTCGAGTTCAGCAAGGCACAAATAACGCATAGTGTTTCGCATACTAACTGACAAATCTTCACCCTTAGAGTATTCTGCAAATTTCTTTTCCAGCCAATGATATTCCTTTAATGTTCTTTTGCCCCAATCATCCTCTAATGATTGTAACAGATTTACATCCCCATCGGCAGTGGGGTGTGCTATTTTTAAAATATCAACACCAAACAAGCTTCCAGTAGATAGGTCATTCCACGCTTCGGGTGGACAATTCATCTCTTTAAGCGACTGTAAATACTTAAAGACATAATTGACATCTCTGGTTTGAATTCCTTTATTTATTTTATCGTCAAAAATTTCCATTGCTTCGTAATAAAATGGCATATGAAAAATATTACACATATTTCTTACACATACTTCATGGTTTGAATTCAAAGTAAAAATCTCATCTGCAATTTCCTTAGAGCAATCTTTGCAATAGTGCATCAACTTCTTTGTATGAAAACGATTATAATTCGGATAGAACTCTTTAGGCTCTAAAAATCGTTCACAAGAATTACAAAAAACTTTGGTTTCTGTTGTTGCCATCTTATCACTTCCTTTTTTACCTTTTATAACAATAAGAGTAGGGTAAGAATTAATCCTACCCTACTCACATATAACTGAGTCGCCTCAATTTACTTGTGATACCCACAAAATGCTACGCCGCCATAGGCTGTTAAGAACTGAGATGGTTATTTGGTTAGCAAATTGTTTTGTGGGACTTGCGGCGTTACGCCTTAATTGTTGCAAGCGGTGTTTTTACACGCACCCACCGCGAGTGTTCTCGAAACCGTGTTACTTATTAGTCTCACAATACACGGAAAGAGACAAACATTTGAAGTTAACTTATTCTACACAGCTACATTGACTATCTCCCCGCATATAGCGGAAGCCCAAGGCTTGTTCATGCAAGTATCAATCTTGCCCCTCTTCAACCATACCCCTCAAATAAGTTAATCGCATATAATACCCATCTCCTAAATAGAACAAAATCATTTGCTACACTCGGTCGAGCCATAACGCTTAATATTGCTTCATCATCAACACCATCATGGATGCTGTGTGGCAACAATTCTATGTCAATGCATTTAAACTAAATTATCTACCAGTTAGTACAAATAATCCTACTCTATAACGCTCAATGGAATAGCGTTTCATGCCTCTCTTACGCCAATAAGAGAATAGCTGTGACGAGTCTTGCGACCCATTGAAAATATCGTGCCGAAGCACTGCCCCTTAAGAGCGATATTGAGTGTTTTTATTTTCGGTAATAAACCTATTTGGCACTTGGAAACCACACAACCCTATTAGAGCCTCCATAGACACATTCCAACATAGCCTCTACTTCACAGGCAAATACACTGCTCGTTAAGGGCGAGATTTGTGCTATGTCTTGTTGGTGGGGTGACAATTCCCACATCTCCATATAGGCGGCAGATGCCCGTTCTGCCCTCAACAAGACGATTTCTACGCTCCTTGTTTGTACCACTACTCGCAAGGAG
>JAGHSE010000112.1 GCA_018066015.1 Candidatus Colivivens equi | reverse complement strand
GAGCAATACTACTCAAAGCCACACTATGTTATAGTGTGGCTTTGAGTAGTATTGCTCAGACGGCATTCGATGAAATTAAGGCAAATCCACGTAAAAGTGGTGGTGTATATTATGCATACCCGGCTCCTACTGAAGCACTCACACCAGCACCACATGGTTATAAACCATTTTATATCAGTCATTATGGTCGTCATGGCTCTAGGTATTTGCTCAATGACATGGATTATTCACGTATTTTGAATATGTTTCGTAAGGCATCTGAGGCTAATGCTCTCAATGAGTTAGGAATGGACGCATTGAAACGTTTGGAGCTCGTATGGCAAGAAGCTGAATTTCATGGCGACGAATTAGCACCATTAGGAAAGCGTCAGCATAGAGGCATAGCTGAGAGGATGTATAATAATTATCCTGAATTATTTGGAAAAAAAGGTGTAGTAACTGCAACTTCTACTACTTCTATGAGAGTTACAGTAAGTATGTTTGCATTCATAGAGCGTCTTAAAGAACTAAATCCTAATTTACTTATTGCATGGGATGTGACAAGAGCAAACATGAGTTATTTGAATTATCACACAGATAGATACAACGCCCTGAAAAACAGACGTGGAGAAGGTTGGCAAAAGGCTCACAGTGACTTCTGTGCTAGAGGTATTCCTGCAGATAGATTTGTTGACCAAATGTTTTTAGACACAGCTTATATCACTAATAATAGAATTAGCAAGAGTGCTGTGATGAGTAGTTTGTTTGATATTACAGTAGATGCTCAGAATATGGAAACTTATGTATCATTTTATGACTTATTCACTACTGAGGAACTATATGAAAACTGGCGCAATAGTAATAGTTGGTTCTATAACTGTGATGCAAATAGTCCGTTCAATGACGGAACTGCAATGGAAAGTACTCACAATCTCTTAAAACACTTTATTAATAGAGTTAATGCTGTAATAGATGGTAGAAGTAACGAAACTGCAACATTACGATTTGGTCATGACGGCAACATTATCCCTCTTGCCGCAATCATGCATTTGAAGGGATGCGATGCGTATGTTAACGATTTAAATAAACTGCAAGATTCTTGGCAGAATTATTATGTATCTCCAATGGGGGCAAACATACAGTGGATTTTCTTTAAGAACAAGGCTGGTGATGTCATTGTTAAATTCCTCCTCAACGAAGTTGAAACATCCATACCTATTAAGACTGATATGTTCCCTTATTATAAATGGAGTGATGTAGAAAAATTCTTTAATGATCAAATGAAATAAAGAGGTAGTTGCCAATTTAGATAAGGTAGCTTATACGTCTCACTTAAACCCAAATCGTTCATTAGCGTTATGATGATAACAGCTTTTGTTTTAGTGATTGTCGTATAATTCAAAGAATTTGATATATTGCTGTCCGGTAAAACTTAAAACAGCATAAAACACCTCCCCGGAGCCCTGTAAACAAGGGCTTCGGGGTATGTTTTCTAGAAAGTAAGCCCCCTTAGTCAAAAAGTGTTGGCTCAAGCGGTCCTCCTGACTTCATAACTTTTATGCGACATCACATAGCGGAGAATGAAAATCAAGGAGTTACATAAAATAATTGGGTGACTTTGGGTGACGCAAGGCATTTTTTTGTGCCTTTGCACCATGTTTGTACGAAAGAAAACGAATCGCTCTGGCACAATCAGCGTTGTGGTTGTGAGCAAATCACATGGAAAATTCACCGAAGTAAAAAAG
>JAGHSE010000158.1 GCA_018066015.1 Candidatus Colivivens equi | reverse complement strand
CAATAATATTGTAAATTTGCAACCGATATTAAATATCATTTTTAGTTTAACTTATTTATTAACCAATTAATCAACATCAAAAACATGAGAAAAGTTTTTACTTTCTTATTTGCACTCTGTATGACAGTGTTTGCAAATGCTCAGAAGACAGTTGCTGACTTTGGCTGGAATGAAGGTGACGACGTCACTGCAGATCTCGGTGTAAAGGCAGCAGATTCTGGCGAAAATGATGGTGAGCCAAAAGATGGTACTTGTACAGGTGCTAGTTGGATCGGCTTTGATTACACACAATCAACTAAGAAGAACGATCAAGACTATCCTAAGTACGAGTATTTGTCTTATGACTATCACACATGGGGTATTTATGGTATTAGCAACTGGGATGTTTATCAGACAGTTGAAAATGTACCAGCAGGTGTTTACACATTGACCGTTGAAGGTCTGTATCGTGGTGGACAGCTTGCAGCAGTAATCAATCAGTTTGAAGCTGGTAACCCAATTAAGAACACAAAACTGTATGTAAAGGTCGGTGAAGATGTTTATGAAGTTTATTTCAAGGACATCTGTGAAGGACGATTTGCAGGTCAGGATGATGGCAGTGGCAATATCGTAGGTCTTTATACAGCTGCTGATGGTGCTTGGGGTTCTGATACCAAGACTGGTGACTGGTTCTATCCAGTTTCACACGGAGGCTTCTCTGCATCTATTGACTATAAAGGTGCTTATCCTGATGAAGAAGGCTTTTTAGGTTCATTCTCACATTATCACAATGCCGTTCAGTTTGTTGTTCCTGAGGACGGAACTACAATCCAGATTGGTGCAAAGCATGAAAAGAATATCTCAGAGGACTCATCAGCTTGGGACCACTGGAGAATTTTCTTTGATTATGAATATGACGATGATGGTAAGTTGAAGGTTGCTGAAGCTAAATTCTATGATGCTTTGGAAGCTATTAGAACATGGCAAGAAGATAAAGCAAGCGATTATCCTGCTTTCTCAACTATGCTCAACGATGCTATTATGGAAGTTGAAAATGACGTTACTCCTGACGTTGACTCCTATAATAATGCTATCAAGAAACTCGACCAAATCGAAGAGACATTTAAGACTGCTCTTATTACAATTAATTCAATGAATTATCTCATTGGTGTAACTGAGTCATTAATAGAATCTAGATTGAATGAGGAAAACCCTAGATATGCAGACTGTAATGTTACTGAACTTGAACGCGCATTAGACGAAGCAAAGACAGCTATCGGTGCTGATACTGATATCATCGAAAGTCTTGACGATTATATCCTAGCTGCTAATGCTCTCTATAAGGCTCGTGTTGACTACGTTATGTCATCACCATCTAAGCCAGGTAAGGACGGCGACACAATGTGGAAGGATATTTCTGGTGTCGTTGCTTGTTCTGGTTTGGTAAATGAACAATACACTCCATTCTACAATGCAGAAGGTCAGTATGTATATCCAAAAGAAATAGAAGAATCTTGGTTCCTGTATCATCCAAACGATAACTGTAACACAGAAATTCTAACAGGCTACATTAACAACCGTATTAAGGCAGAGGATTACCCTCAATTTGTAGGTATGAATTTACCTCTCCTTGCAGATGAGGCTCATTATTCATTTGATGTTACTGACGTCAACCGTTGGATCTATGATGGAACTTCATTTACTGGTGCTATCACTTCTGCTGTAACTTCACTCCAATGGTTGAAGGGTTATTCAGCATACTATACTGGTAACACAGCTCAGCCACTTCCAGGTGAACTCTTATTCTATCAGACTATTCCTTACCTTCCAGAAGGTTACTACTCAGTAGAAGGTCGTATGATTAACTCAAAGGGTTACAGTGTTACATCAGATGCAGAACCTATCAACCAATTCATCTTCATCAAGGGTGTTGCAGATGATGGTACTGTAGGTGAAGAATCTAAGGTTAATAATCCTGATGAGACAAACTGGAATAGCTATACTCGTGAAGATTGGACAATCGTTGAATCAGATATGATTTATCTGCACGAAGGTGAGAACCTCGTAATCGGTTACAGCCAGAACTGTCAAGGTGGTGATGGTGGTGTCATCCTCAAGGCGTTCGGTACAGACGTTGACTTCAAGGGTCTTACTGCTGCTGCTAAGGAAAAGACTGTGGCTAACTTTGAAGCTAAGAAGGGTAATTTCAAGATGAATGCCGATGAGTCAAATGTACAGGCATTACTTGATCAGGTAGTTCCTGAGTCTGTTGAAGACGACCCTGGAATGAAGGCTGCAAAGGCAATTCTTGCAGAAGCTGATCTTTATATCAATGAAGCAGCTGCTTACACTCCAACAGCAATCGATACATATTCTGAACTTATTGAAACTTACACAAGTGAAAATGAAAAAACTATCCTTAACGCAGCAAAGACATTTGCTCAAGGTGAAATAGATAAACCTACTGCTACATATAAGGATGGTCAAGTTCTTGATGCACAAGCAAAGGCTTATGCTACTTATATTAAGGTATTTGACCAGGCTGAAAAACTCGGTGGTACTGAAATCAATGGTATCCTTTCAGCTCAGGTTGCAGACCTTGCTACTTATTGCTCAGACGAACAGACACTCATTGACTATGCTGTTGAACTTGGCGCTCCTATTAAGAAGGCTATTTTCGCTCAGCTTGGTACTGATGAGGCTACAGAAGAAAATCCTGTTGATGTAACTGTTGTAGTTAACAACCCATCTCTCACAGATAGTCCTTCAAATGGTTGGACATGTGATAATGACACACCAGAGCGTGACTCTTATGCTCGTCACAGTGCTCGTAAGTGGCAAGCTAATGCTGACATTAACGTTCATCAGGAAATCCAGTACTTGCCAGCTGGTAAGTATAAGGTAACAGTTCGCGCTGCTTATCGTGATGCTGCTGATAACAATGTTGCATACGAGAATTTCTTTACAACTGCAGGTGGTGACTATGAAAATTGGGCTTCTACAGCTGAATTCTATGCTAAGACAGGTAAGGAAGTTGCTGTAAAGGTTAAGTCTGTTGTTGACCCTTCAGGTGCATGGGATGCTCCTTCTTACACTAAGTGGTACAACATGAATGGTAAGGAAGATGAATATACTGAGGCTGAAGGATTCATCAAGAATTCTTGGGAAGGTTCTATTCTTCCAGTTTATGAAGATGAAATAAAAGATCCTTCTGATCCTGATCTTCCAACTTATGAAGTAAATATTGATAATCCTGAAGTTGACGGCTCAGGTACAGCTGTTCCTAACTGTTTCGATACAGAAATCGAAGGTAAGTTCTATCTCGGCTCTACTCATGGATTTGATCTCCGCGTAGCTAAGGATGACGTTGCTTTCAATAATGAAATCAATATCGACCTTAAGAAGGGCGAAAATCTTGTCTTTGGTCTTAGAAGAGGCGAACAGATTTCTGGCGACTGTCTCTACTGGGATGAATTTAGACTCTACTACTGTGGTCCACTTGATGAAACTACTCCAGAACCTAACCCATCAGTTAACTACATTACTGATGAAAACTCTTACAACTTCAATAAGGGTACATTTGGTAATTGGACAATGTCTCCATGGAATAACAATGGTGGTAAGGCTACTGCAGCTGTAGTTGAACCTGGTTACAATAAGAGTGCTTATGCTTTGGCTTTGACTAACACAGAAGCAAATACTGAGTTCTATCAGGGTCAGTTTAGTTACAACCTTGATGAAACACACCATCTACTCGTTGGTAAGTCTTATAGATTACAATTCTATGCTAAGGCAACAGAAGGTACTACTGGTGAATTACAGATGAGTGCTGAAGCTCCATATGAATGGGGTAAGAGTAAGTTCTCTTTCACATTCAATAATGAATTGACTACAGATTGGAAGCTCTACACAGCTGACTTTACAATTCCTGCAGAAGCTGAAGGTTTAATTTGTGAAGACCTCACAATTGTTAACTTTAACTTCGGTCACTTAGTTGGTACAGCACACATTGACCGTGTAATCGTTTGTGAAGCAAGTGCAGAAATCAATCCTGATGGTAACCTCATAGCTGATGACGAATCATTCGCATTCAATAAGGGTACTACTGGTAATTGGAAGATGCAGGGCTGGAACAATAAGGGTACTGCAACAGCTGTAGAAAATGGTTATAATGGAAGTGCTTATTGCATGGAACTCGCTCCTAATGGAAGCGCTACTCAAAACTACGAGGCTCAACTTCCTAATAGTTCTATTACTCCAATGGAAGTTGGTAAGTATTATAGTGTTTCATTCATGGCAAAGGCTGAAACTGAAGGTACAGAAGTTGAGTTCGGTGCTCAGTTATCACCTTGGGCTGCTGGAAACAAGGAATGGAATGGCAATGTTGCTAAGTTGACAACTGACTGGGCTGAATACACATTTGACCTTGATGTAACTTCAGATTATCCTGCTGCAGGTCTTAACTGTGTATATTTCAACTTTGGTAAATCTGCAAGCAAGGTTTACGTTGACCACATCGTAATTCTTGAAGCTATCGCTCCAGAAGTTAATCCTGAAAATAACATGATAGCAGACGATGCATCATTCGGATTTGAAGACGGTACTACTGGTAAGTGGAATTATCTTGGTTGGAATAACTCTGGAACATTCGCTGTATCAGCTCCTGGTTATGGTAGTGAAGGCTGTATGGCTCTTACAAGCAAGAATCCTGCAGGTGATCCATGGGGTGCACAGCTTCTCTGTCCTCTCAAGGAACCTGTTATGAGAGGTGGTGAATATGAAATCACATTCTGGGCAAAGGCTGATCTTGAAGGCGACTACATTAACCCAGGTATTGCTAAGGCTTATCCAGAACCAGAATGGAATACTGCTCCTAATGCTGAATTGACTACTGAATGGCAGAAGTTCACTTACACTCTTGTTGCAGACGAAACTAATACTGCAGAAGATGGTAACTCTAAATTCTACTTCAACCATGGTAAATTGCAAGGTACTGCTTATGTTGACCGTGTAGCAGTTATCTGCACTAAGGAACCTGTTGATGCTATCGAAGGCGTTAACGTTGATGGAATTCGCTCTATCAACCGCGTTAACCTCGCAGGTCAGGCTGTTGGTGCTGACTTCAAGGGTATCGTAATCGAAGGCAATAAGAAGGTTCTCCGCAAGTAAGATTTTTCTAACTTACGATAATTAATGAATCAGCCCACTTTTTCGTGGGCTGATTTTTTTAGTTCTGAACATTGATTTTTTCAATTTTATTTTACTATCTTTGCATTACAAATAATTCGTAATAACAGCGAAATGCGTTTTTGACTATGAAATTCAAAAGAATCTTATTGAAACTCTCCGGAGAGAGTTTAGCAGGAGCTAAGGGATATGGTATTGATGTAGATCGCCTTAATGATTATGCTCGTCAGATTAAGGAAGCACACGATATGGGTGTACAGATTGGTATTGTAATAGGTGGAGGTAATATATTCCGAGGTTTGAGTGGTGCAACAAAAGGTTTTGATCGCGTGAAGGGTGACCAAATGGGTATGTGTGCTACAGTTATTAATAGTTTAGGGCTGAGTAGTGCACTTGGAGCTATAGGTTGTAAAAGTCGTGTGCTTACAGCTATTCGTATGGAACCAATCGGTGAATTTTACACTAAGCATCGTGCAGTAGAATGTTTAGAAAATGGAGAAGTAGTAATTATCTCTTGTGGTACTGGTAGTCCTTATTTTACTACTGATACTGGTTCATCTCTTCACGGCATTGAAATTGAAGCTGACGTGATGTTAAAGGGTACTCGAGTTGATGGAGTCTATACTGCAGACCCTGAGAAAGATCCTACAGCTACTAAATTTAAGGAAATTACATTTGATGAGGTATATAATCGAGACTTAAAGGTGATGGACCTTACAGCTACAACTATGTGTAAGGTTAATAATCTCCCTATTTATGTCTTTGATATGGACACTCCGGGTAATCTGAAAAAAGTACTTGAAGGTCAAGAAATAGGTACGTTAGTACACAATTAGGTTCTATTTCTTCGTCGTAATTATTTCTTTGGATTGATATTGAATTTATATACAGCATGAAGCATAATATAGTGTGGAATGCTGTTATACCATACTTCAGTGCGTCCTTGTGCATTTACTATCATGGACGTATTACTGAGTTGATGTAGCAAATCTACTCCTTCAACTTTCAGCATTAGTGGTTTACCTTTGAGGAACGACTTTGATAGGCTCATGTTCCAAATAAGGTGGTCTGTATTCATCTCACTATCTTGGTATCCTCGTTTGCTAAACATAGTAATTGAGGATGATGCAGTCAGTGCCCATTTCTTGATAGTGTATTTTCCACTGAATCCATAATTGAATTCAAAGGCATTTATAGTCTGGAAATTTGTTCGTGTACTTGTACTTTTATTCCAATCAAGGTTCCCATTTACTGACAAGCGCAGTTCATCATAGTTGTATTCGCAGTTTATACGTCCTCCAGATGTAATTGTATTGACTTTACTGAGAGGTATATCATAATCGTTGAAGTCTTCGTCGGTAATAAAATCTTTGTCAATGTCTTGCCTGTCAAAATCAACATTGTGATTATATCTAAAGGAAGGAGAGATATCGAAATTCCAATGTTCGGCAGAGTCAAGTTGTACACTGATATTTGCTTCAATACCACCATTCCAATTACCATTTATATTCCCTGGTTTATATGCTGAAAATCCAGTCTTTGGATTGTACAGTGTGCGCATACCTATATTATTCTGCGAGAATTGGATGTTTCCACCAAGTCCATAACTGAATTTCCCCCACTTGTTGTAGTAAGCATTTATAAAATGTGATACTCCGTTCTTTAAGTTAGGATTGGCATAATTTATTACAAGTGGATTTGTAGTTTTGGAGAGGTCGTATAGAGAGTTAAATCCAGGTTGAGTTGTATTGAAATTGTAGTCTGCGTAGATATACCCACCATTATTATTTCTATGCCAACTTCTTTGGAATCCTAAACCTGCACTAGGACTTACGTTTGTCCGTTCGTATTTCTTGTTAATGATGTCGATATTATTGTCATCAATTTCGTCTGTGATATCACTACGAGTATATTTTAATTTCATCCATTCTTGATTTATTTTTGCATTCAGTCTTAAATACAGGTGTGTATAAGATGAATCATTCTCAAAAGATTTTGAGATATTAATTCCAGATTGGTATTGACGGTGCATTTCGTCACGCCAGTCAGAATTAGCAAGGTCAAGTGCAAGTAGTAGTGAGTCTCGTGTGGAGGGTAGTCTTCCTAATTCGTATTCAGAATCTGCGCCCCAACTCTTGCCAAGGCGGTCCAAACGATAGTATTCGTTGGCATTGTCTGAATAGTTTTGGCTAAAATTAAAACTTGGACTTAATCTCCAACCACTTAGGAAATTTATATTATATGAAAAGTTTGCACCAAAATTATAGTTTTTAGTAGGAGACGGTTGATATTCATTACGAAAATCAACGGAACTATTCTGTAGAAATTCTGTTTTGTTTCGTGAGAAGGAATCACCCTTAATTTGTTTGTCTGTTGCGCCAAAAACCCCAATCCCCACTACATCACCCCAAGGCAGTTTCCAGTTAAAATCGATATTTCCATTAATACTGAAAGACTGAGTGTTATTGAATGAAGAATTCATTGAACGGTTAGTAGTCTTATCATAAAGTTCCATTCCCTTAATAGTAGAGAAAATGGAATCTAACAGTTGTGGTATATCCAGCCCATATTCAGATGGGTCAGAATTGAGTGTGGCATTCCGTGACAACGAGTTACTCTCTCCTTTATTATATCCAAAAGAGAGATATGAAGAGAGGAAGAGATTTTTGTTTCCGAAGAGTTTTTCGCTTCTGAAGTTGTTGTTGAAATTGATTGAGAATATGTCATTAATGTTGGCAGATTGTGATCGAGTAAAAATATTTCCAGCTGAAGCAAAATCCTCAGAAGCTAATCGCATTTGCATATCGTTTTTTCTCCACTGAATATCAATATCAAGATTTTCATCGAATGTTTTGTTCTTGTCGTGAGCATACCACCAGACTCCGATGTTCTTGGTCGTTTGTTCGCTTTGATTGTTACTGTTAGGGTCCCATTCTGCATTTTCACCAGGTCGTGACCCTACATTCACATTATTGATATTTCCAAAAATGGCAAGTTGGCTATGATCAGAATGGCGCATGGTGAAGAAACGTCCAAGCCATCGTTCACTTGTTCCTGCACCAACATCAATATTACCCATATATCCACCCAGAAACTCCTTCTTCATCTTCACATCCATCACATACTCCTTCTTATCAGTCTGTTTACCTTCCCAGCGGTCACGTTCGTTCATGCGGTCATATACCTGTATGTCTTTCACTACATAGTAAGGCAGATTTTCAAGCATGAGTTGGGTGTTGCCATTGATAAACTTATCACCATTAAGTAATAATTCATCAACTTTTCTACCATTGACATATATTTCACCACCTTTCTTTAGTTCTACTCCAGGTAGTTGTTTGATTAAGTCGTCAAGCATACTTCCTTCTGGAACATTGAAAGCATCAGCATTGAAAACTAACGTGTCTCCTTTGTGTAGAAATTTAACCTTTGATGCCACTATTTCCACTTGGTCTAACATTTGATCAAGGTCTTTTGTTGGATTTTTGCGTTTCATTAAAATCCAAGGTGCTTCAAATATAGTATTGCGTGCTATGTGATTTATTTCATAGTTTATGTAAGATGTGTAATATTCGGGGTGTTCAGCCTTAATGATATATTTTGCAGGTTTGGCAGGAATATCAATCCAATATTTAGCATCATTTCCGCTGTAGCTGTACCAGCAACGAGTAGTGTCAACAAAAGTACTATCATCCTTCATGAGCGTCACTTTTGCTTCAATTCCAGCCTTTGTAAATGAGTTTAAGACTCTACCTGAAAGTGTAATCTTGCGTTCCTTCTTTTCTTTTGTAGTTTCTCGTTTCTCCTTTTTATCTACCTTCTTTTGGGCTACTGCATTTACAGAAACCGACATCACAACGATACAACAGATAATATAGAAAATGATAGATAATCGTCTCATAGAAGAAGGAATATAAAAATGTGGAATGCAAAGTTACGATTTTTTGAGTCAT
>JAGHSE010000161.1 GCA_018066015.1 Candidatus Colivivens equi | reverse complement strand
ATCTAAGATGATGTGTTTTAATTAAAAATGGGCAAAAGATATAAATGTAAATAAAAGATTTTTTATATAGAATAGATAGGAGGATTATACAATGCGTGCAAGCAGAGGAGAAATAAAGATTGAAGATATTTTGAATGCTGCAGGCTTGACTTTTCAAGAAGAATTTATTTTTTCAGATTTGATTAGCGCAAGCGGCCGCCCGCTTAGATTTGATTTTTGTGTTTTTGATGATAGTAATGATATTGATTTTCTAATTGAATTTCAAGGTATTCAACATTATGAACCAAAAGAAAAGTTTGGCGGTATTCAAGGATTGCGTAGACAACAATATAATGATATGTTAAAAAGAGAATATTGTAAAAAGCATGGTTATACACTTGTTATAATTCCCTATTGGGATGAAGGTCGAATGAATTATGATTATATAATGAAAGCGGCTGGTTATTAAAGGAGTGTAATAATGATAAACAGACTAGAGATTAATAAAGCTCAGCCTAGAACTCCTAATGTAGATTTTTCAAAAATAAAAGTTGGACCAAAACAGTTAGAGGATGCGGTTATCAATTTAGGCACCTTTAAAAAGGTAGATAGTAGACTTGGTGATAAATGCACTGTACTGAAAGCTATCTATGATAATGACTATGAAACAATGAGAGAAATTTCAGATTTCTTTTTTAGAACAAGTGGTATCTATTCAAGATTATGTAGATATATGGCTAAATTATATAGATATGATTGGTTAGTTACTCCTTATATTAATGATGATAAACAGAAACCTGAAAAAGTATTAACTACGTTTCATCAGATATTAGGACTTTTAGATAATTTTGGTGTCAAAAGGTTTTTTGGAGATGTCGCATTAAAGGTAATTCGTTATGGCTGTTATTATGGTTATTTAGTAGAAAGTAATGGTAAAGTTGCCATTCAAGAACTCCCAGTAGCTTATTGTCGTTCAAGATTTAATGTTAATGGCAGACCTGCTATCGAATTTAACATGAGATTTTTTGATGACTATTTTAGAGATACTGAACAAAGAATGAAATACTTAAAACTCTTTCCAGCTGAATTTAGAAAGGGTTATGTATTATATAAGGAAAATAAGTTACCACCAGAGTTTCCTGGAGACAAAGGCGGCTGGTACTTATTAGATACAGAAAAAGCTTTTAAATTTAATATTGATGGAGAAGATTATCCGCTCTTTATAGCAACTATTCCCGCAATTATTGATTTAGATGCTGCTCAAGATTTAGATAGAAAGAAATTTGCACAACAATTATTAAAGATTATTATTCAGAAGATGCCTATTGATAAAAATGGTGAATTAATCTTTGATGTTGATGAGGCAATGGAATTACATAATAATGCAGTTCGTATGATTGGTAAGGCTATTGGTCTTGATGTATTAACAACATTTGCGGATGTTGATGTTGCGGATATGGCGGAAAGTAGTAATACTACTTCAGACGATACAATGGATAGAACTAGACAGAATGTTTATGATCAAGCTGGTGTATCACAGATGCAGTTTAATACTGATGGTAATATCGCTCTTGAAAAATCTATTTTAAATGATGAAGCTACTTTGTATGATTTAATTTTACAATTTGAAGGTTTCTTAAATTTCTTAATTAAGCCTTTTAATAAATCGCCTAAGAAAATGGAATTTAGGGTTCAAATTTTAGCTACAACAATTTATAATTATAAAGAGATGTCTAAGTTATATAAAGAGCAAACTCAGTTAGGTTACTCTAAAATGTTACCTCAGATTGCTCTTGGACAGTCACAAAGTTCAATTCTTGCTAATGCTTACTTTGAGAATGATATTCTTCAGTTGTATGAAGTATTTATTCCACCTCTTATGTCATCTACTATGAATGGTGATTTCTTAATCAACAGAGAGAATGGCGGCAATAGCGCAAGCAAAGGACCTCAAGGTGGAGGATCTGCCGCATCTAAAATAATGGGTGATAAAGGTGAAGCAGGTAGAAAAGAATTAAGTGATGATCAAAAATCAGAAAAGACAATCGCAAATAAGGAATCTATGAGCTAGGAGGAAATGATAAATGCATCAATCTATCGCAACAATAGATGCTCCAGAATTTATCAATCTTCAACCTCTTGAGATAAACCCACTTATGAGTTCTTGTGAAATCAAGGTCTTATATATTGGAGAAAATAGAAACCGCTCTTACATTACAAAAGAAGTTGCTTCTGAGATGGCTAAAACTCTCAGAGGCGCTCCTATTGTAGGATACTTTAAAAAAGATAAGGGTGATTTTGGTGACCATGGTGAACAGATGGTGATTGATGGTGATGGCGTTAGATTTAATTGTCTCACTCAACCTTATGGTTTTGTTTCTCCAGATGCGGAAGTGTGGTTTCAAAAATTTGAAGAACAAGATGATTTTGGAAACACAATAATACGAGAATATCTTATGACTACAGGTTATTTATGGACAGAGCAATTTGAAGAAGCTAAGACAGCTCTTGAAGGAAGCGGCTGTCCGCATTCTATGGAATTAGATGAAAAAACTTTAACTGGTCATTGGGCAGAAAATTCAAATTCAGGTATTGAATTTTTTATAATAAATGATGCGATATTTTCAAAATTATGTATTTTAGGTGAAGATGTAGAACCTTGTTTTGAGGGTTCAACAATCACTACACCTAATGTAAGTAAGAATTTTGCATTGGATGATAAGTTCAAAAGAACATTATTCTCTATGATGCAAGACCTTACATTTGCATTAGAAGGAGGATTAGAAAAAATGGTAAAATCTAAGGACAATTTAGATGAATCTATTGTAAATAAAATTGATAATTCAATAGAGGCACAAGAGTCTGAAAATTCTGCGGAAGTAGAATTTAAGAAAAAGGATGATGAAGAAGAGAAAGATGCTCCTGCTAACGAAGAAAACGCAAGCGAAGATACAGATTCAAAAGCTGATTCAGAAGAATCAGAAGATGATGAAGATAAGAAGAAAAAGGTTGCAAAGAATTCATTAACAGAGTATGAGGATGGCGGAGAGGCTTCTGGCGATGCTGCTACTGAGGCTGGTGACGCTGATGCTTCTGAGTCAGAGTCTGAAGAGTCTACTGAAGAATCTGCTGGTTCTGAGGATAATAATGAGACAGAAGATTCTGAGACAGAGGATGCTCCTTCAGATCCAGAAATTCCTTCTGAGGAAGAAAATGAAGATATTACAGATGCTGTTGAAAAGACAGAGGATGAAATATTAGCTGAAACTTCTATTAAGAAAAAAGAATATTCTTTAGAAGAGTATGAAGAACTTCAAGCTAAGTTTTCTGCTTTAGAAGAATCTTACAATGAGTTACTCGCTTTTAAAGAGGGTATTATCAATGAAAGAAAAGATAGCTTAATTGAAAGCTTTTATATGTTATCTGATGAAGATAAGAAAGAAGTTATTGAAAACAAAGCTAAATATTCATTAGAGGATATTGAAGCTAAGTTATCTGTAATTTGTGTTAGAAAGAAAGTTAATTTTAGTTTGGATGAGGAAGAAACTGATAATTCAAGCGATGTGATTACTACATTTAATGTAGACGCAGAAGAAAATGTGCCAGCTTGGATTAAAGCAGTTATGAATCATAAGGAAGACTAATTATTAAAGGAGGATATAGAAAATGGCAACAAGAATCGGTTTCGGTCAAGTAGAGCCAAATCATTTGTCTGCTCAGATTACTGGTCAGAATTGGGCACAGCTTCCAGCTGCTGCTGATATTGACATTCTTGAGAATGGTCAGTTTGTAAAATATGATTATGTTAGCAAAGAAGTTAATTTTGGTAGCGATGAGCATAAAACTGGCGAGTGGATGATGGTATGGAACGAAATTAAATTATATGGTGAGAAATATGGTGAGGGTTATAAAGATTTCGCTCAGCAAAGAAAGAATTTCACACCAGCTACTTATAAAGATCCTGTAACAGGAGCTGATACAGTAGTACAGCATGGAGCTCCTCAGTTCCCAGTATGGGATGATCGTTTTGGTCAGATGGTGCCTAGAGTTATTAAGATTAATTTAGGTGACATTTTTACAACAAATACTCTTACAACAGGAAACACAAGTGGAAGCGCTTCTGTTACAATTGAAGATCTTAATGTTGGTGATTCATTAAAGGTTGGAGCAAATGGATTCCTTACAAAGGGAAATGATCCAGATTTTGAGTTACAGGTAGTTCATGTTTACACAATGGCAGACGGTCAGTATGCTGTTAAGGTAATGAGAATTAAATAAGGAGGGTTACAGAAATGGCATTGAATAAAAAAGATTTAATTACATTAGCAAAAACAACTGCCAAAGCTGACTCTTCTGCAAAGACAGCTTTCTCTTTCAATGAGAAGAATTTCAGCTATTCACAGTTGTCAGATACACTTCGTGATGAGTTAAACGAGGTTGCTGGCTCATACCAGTTATATAGAGAGAACAAGAACTTATTGTTCACAATTATGGAAGAAACTTTTGATGATGTACTTCCTCAGAAGGTTCTTAGTCAGTATGGTCAGTTCGCTGAGGTTAGAACATTCCCACAGGGAACAAAGGCAGTTTGGACACAGAAGATCACAACAAACGCTAAGAGACGTGCTAAGCAGTTCGTAACAAAAGTTGGTTTGGCTGGTAGATATGAAGTATTCAAGCTTGATGGTAAGACATACGAAGTTGAGACAAGCGCATTCGGTGGCGCAGCTCAGATCGGTTTTGAGGAATTCTTAGATGGTCGTGTAGATTTCGCAGAAGTTACATCAATCATCATGGAAGGTCTTGACGAGTGTGTATATCTTGAGATTGAGCGTGCTTTAAAGGCAGCTGTTACATCTTTAGGTGTAAACAACAAGGTTGTATTTAATGCATTTGACGAGAAGAAGATGGATAACTTACTTCAGATCGTTGATTCTTATGGTTCAAAGGGTACAATTTATTGTACTTATGAGTTTGCTGCAGAGATGGTTCCAGCTCAGACATGGGCTTGGTCAGATTCAATGAAGCAGAATCATTGGGATAATGGATACTTCACAACATACAAGGGACATAATGTTATTATTCTTCCACAGTCTTATGAGGATGAAACAAATAGCGTTAAGGTTATTGATCCAGCTTATGCTTGGGTAATTCCTTCAGGTGCTGAGAAGCCAGTTAAGATCGCTTTCGAGGGCGGTACAATTGTTAAGGATTTTGAAAACCGTGGTGACTATTCAAGAGAGATCCAGGTTTACAAGAAGATGGGTGTTACAGCTATCATCGAGAACAACATCGGTGTTTACATTAACACATCTTTAAAGAGACAGTAATTTGACAATTTAATATTTTGGGGAAGATAGAAATATCTTCCCCAATAATTTTTAGGAGAAAAAAGGAGAGATTATTATGGCAATTGGAGATAAGACTTTAATTCCAGTAAAGAATAGAGATAATGGAACTGTAGGTTACACTGTACCAGAATTGGGTATCAGAAGAGAGTTTTCACATAATGAAACAAAACAAATTGAAATGCAAGAGTTAAGAAAGTTATCTTGGCTCCCTGGCGGAAATCAGTTATTATCTCAATACTTAACAGTTGAAAACAAGGAAGCCTTGTTAGAATTACTTAACCAAGAAGTTGAACCAGAGTACTTTTATACAGAGAAAGAAGTAACAGAACTTTTACTTCATGGTTCAGATGATCAACTTTTAGACGCATTGGATTTTGGTCCAGATGGAGTGCATGATTTGATTAAAGATTTGGCGGTTAAGTTAAAAGTTGATAGCTTATCAAAGAGAGATATTATTCTTGATAAGACAGGTTTTGACGTAACAAAGGCGATTATGATAAATGAAGCTTCTAAGGAAGTTGATGATGCGGAAGAAGGCACTACAGGACGCAGAAGTAAGCCTATCGGAGAAGAGAAGAAGGAAGAGACTGCCGCACCTGCCCGCCGCTCAAAATATACAATTACAAAATAATAAAGAAAGGGGGAAACATAATGGCTATAGAAGCTATTAGCGGAACACCTTTCTCAAAAGTTTTTAGTTCTTTTGAAAGTAAAGTAACTGATGATATGTTTCTTGAAATGGATAAAACAGAAACATTTAGCAGAGAAAAAGAATTTTTAGTAAATGCATTACATTGGTTTGAATTTCCAAGACAAGATATTTTTGATATTGACACTGATATTGATATGTTTGCTGTTGATTTAACAAGAGAAGAAATAAATATTATTTCTGAATATATGGTAGTTGAATGGCTCAAGTCACAGATTGCTATTGTAGATGTGACTCGTATGCAATATACAGGTGCAGATTTTAAAATGACTTCTCAAGCTAACCATATGGCTAAATTAAAAAATATGGCAGAACATTGGGAAAAGAATGGATTCCATCTTCAACGTTTATATAAGCGCAGAAGAAAGAATGAGACAACTGGTGCTCAGAATTCTACTTTTGGAGATATAATGCAATCTTCTTTCGATAGACAGAAAGGAGTTTGGAGATGGTAATGAAATATGATATGGATATTCAAAAAGATGCAATTCTCTTTAACTTAAAGAGAATAACTAATCTTATTTTTAAAATATTACCAAATAGAGAAGAAGGCGGAGAGTGGAGAAATCTACTCTCCACTTTATTAGAAGAATTAGCGGGAATGGATAGATTGTTTCTTGACAAACATACAACTTTCTTTACATTAATTTGTAAATTAGAAGGATTGTACTTTTTATCAGAAGAAGAAGATTTTTATGATTTTAGAAGAACAATCTTTGAGTGTTTAAGTTTGATGGAGGAGTTGAGAAAATATGTCGAGCAGTTTGGATAATATGAGAAGAAGATTGTCTTATCGTGGTGGCAAGACTCAAGGTCGTATGAACGATGGCAAACTTTGGAGTTTAAAGAAAGCTTTAAATAGTTCTTATCAAGCAATTACATTGCAAACAAATGATGGTCGCTGGTTTAAAGCATTACTCAATCCTTCAAAAGTATCAGAAGATTATGATACAAAAATTTTATCTATTCCTTATGAAGATATTTGTTTGAATAGAAAACGAATTGGAACAACCACTGAAGGCTTGGAAAAGACAGATATTGCCGCAGGACAAACTTTTAGATGGGTTGAAAATGGAACTGATTGGTTAGTTACTTTACATTATTATCAAGAGACAGCTTACTTTAGAGGTATTGCTCAAAGGTGTAAGTATTCTGTTGATGTAAATGGAAATAAATATCCTGTCGTTGTTGTTGGACCTAATCAGATTTCAGAACAATGGCATAGAGCAGATTTAGCTTATTATAATGAGTTAAATTATAC
>JAGHSE010000102.1 GCA_018066015.1 Candidatus Colivivens equi | reverse complement strand
AGGCTAATCTGTTCATAGCCCAGGGCAAGCGGAGCGACACCCTGAGTGCCAAAAACATCAAAATAGCAATAACGCCCATAGTTCGTTAATTATTTATTTTTGCGGGGAATTAATAGAACACCCCTTAAATAACTTTTTAATCTTGTTTGGGCATTGCCCTAGCCATAACAATCTATACAAAGTCAACAAATAGCCTCGAATTGGTAGCGCCTTTACCCAGAACCAAGAATAAACCTTCCAAACAGTTCCATCCGTATGCCACGTCTTACCTTTTCTTACAACAGCCCACATTTTTGCACGCAAGTCATTAAGCGTACAGATTTCCGTTCCTGGATAATTTCCATCCCCTCTCAATCTTACCATATCACCATTAATAGCATCTATTCTATGAAGAATAAAATGTCCAGGTTCCACCTCCGCCAGCACGACATCACCCACCTTGCATGAATCCATCTTAGCCAACACAGCCACATCTCTGTCGTTTTCTATAAAAGGACGCATACTATACCCCTTCGCTCTTATTGACACAGTATGTCCCTCCTTCACCAAATCGCACACATGTGGCAAAAAAACAGCATTAGCAAGTTGAATTGTATCCATGCTAATTACATCTTATTTTGATGAATAGTATTGTAACTCAATCTTACAGCATCTTCATCAGGTAAATTTTCAAGCAGATATACAGGGACAGTTTCAATAATACGTGCCACAGTATCGCACACCCCACCATATACTCTTTGATCCCATTTCATGACCGAACAAGATGGCAGTAACGAAGCAAACGATTCTATCACATCCATTTTACGTATTTTGTTGTATGGTGCTTGTTTCAACTGAACATACCCCCCAATTGGAGCTTCTGTATTTTTATAACAAGGTGTCTTACCACTCCAAGGAGAACCAAACACATACATTTTACCATCTATAAACCTAACGACAGGATTATCATCGTTAATCAAGTCAGTACCTTCAATATATTTCATCCAATTTGCAGTGTGGGTACTCTTTCCAGTTCCACTGACTCCTAGAAATAAATATCCGATACCTTCTTTTCTAATGACAGACGAGTGCATCAAGAGTGAGTTTTGTGTTGAACTAGCAAAAGCATACATCATCATCAAACAATTGTTTAGACCAAAACTTCTCATTTGTTGATCTCCGCGCAAAGTAACTACCCCCTGTGAAAAATCAGGTTTTGCTTGAAGCAGACAACATTTTCTTCCCAACACATCACTCACTAATATTTGGTAGGAACCATCCTCAAGTAAATATACACCATGATTATTGCCACCACAATCAAATTGTCCGATTTCCTCTCCTTTTTTTTCAGGACGGAAAGAGTCATTAACCACCAACGAGAACAAACAATCACAATCATCAACCTCAGTCTCAAATGGAGCAGATGAAGGAATTAAAGATTCATCATTAGGTCCTTCAAGAAATTCTATTCTGTATGGTAATCTACCTACTTTATATTGTTTTATCATTTTTGTTTATGCATTTAATAGTTAAACCTCAGTCATTTAAAACTTTCCACCAAGCAGTATTATAGTATTTATCCACAAAAGCACATTGGTCATCTACATACTTATTAAGAGGAAGAAACATAGAAATTCCACTATACTGAGAATGATTTACAGGAATATTAGCCCCACCTGGTGGATATTGAGTGTACCAATAATTAGTAGCAAACCCTACAACACAGTCATCAAGCGAGCTCCTCCATTCATTATATGTTTTTTGAGGCAGAATTGCTTGCATCAAGCCTTTGATATCATAAAAGTCAGGAAAGAACGAAGCATATTTTTTCCATGAGTCATAGATAAAATAATCTAAGACTCCATTCAGTTTTGATTCATCATACACCACATCCTTCAAAGCCTTTTTTGTAGCCTCAGCAAGAGCGCCAATTTTTGAAGTTTCAACAGCAGAAATCAACGCCCCTCCATAATCACCAGCCCCATATGCATAATATTCATAATAATCTTTTGCCACCCTTGAAGCATCAAAATTACTAGCAAACAAATCCGACATTATAAAATCATAAGGAGCTCCTGGACCTGGAATTTCTGCAGGAGAAGCTATAATGTATTTAAAATTATTACGAAGTTCGTATGCTACTTCAACACATTGCATAAAACAAGCATCGAACATAGCAAATTCAAACTGTCCATATTTTGAAAACACTTCGGAAATGTCTTCAATCTCCATTTGATAACCTTTGTCAATAGGATGATTTTCACCATTGTCAATTCCAAAAGAAGTTTTCCGTCCATGCTCTTTCGCCATACTTGCATTCCAATTCGTCCTCTGAATCCACCCTGAACCATGTGACCAAAATACCACTCCGTAGTTCTTTGCAGGATGTCTTTTTACCATGTAATCCAGAATGCTTGATACATTTTCCTTTCCACATGAATTCACATCTTCTTCATAAGAATATTCAGGTTTCAATTCATAAAGTGTCTGAGCTTCAGTTTTATTATTTATGCAATAAATACGAGGTTCCTTCAAGTCATCCAAATACACCAACAACTCCGATCCTTTGGGAATATCATATCGTGCATGAAGCATTTCCATAATATCTGCTACAGCAAAGTTGCCGACCACATCACCAAGACTATTTTCAGCAATCATATACACAAGTACAGTACGATCGTTTGTAACAATCTCAGGTTCATCATCATCGTGGCAACTTATTACAACGAATGAGAGCAACATGATTATCCATAATCGGTATGTCTTTATAACCATCATTCAAGTTCAATTACCTTGAAACTAAATTCGTCATTAGTGAGTGTTATCAATTTCACAGCATCCTTGCTGAGATAGCGTTTTTTGATTTTAGCATATTTTTTCTGCATTGCCTTCAACTTCGTACTGAAATATATAGCAACAGTTTGATGCTTCAGTCCCAGAGTACCCTCAACATAGACTTGCATCTGATATCCGTATGAGTCACGGAATGACAGAAACCCTGTTTTCTTTACCAAATCAGCATTATCTACCTTAGAAATGTCAGTGAGGACATACGTTGAATCACCAAATTCATTAGAAAAGCCAAACATATAGACTGTAGTTTTGATATGTTTGTCAGCCAAATTAGTCTTTTCCTTTAACTTACTTTCTGCCTTAGCCTTTTTCGCTTCTTTTTTTGCAATAATTTTGGCTTGTTTCACAGAATCGGTATTCACATCCTTCTGTGCAGACATACAAACTGGTGTCAACAATATAAAAAACATTGCCAACACACACTTAAGGTTTATGCTTCGTAATATTCGGTTCATAAATACAACTTCTATGTCACTTGACTACTCAAGTGAGTCCTTATCCTAAATAACTCTTCAACAATTTACTTCTAGAACTACCTCTTAATCTCCTAATAGCTTTCTCTTTAATTTGGCGGACACGTTCACGAGTTAATCCAAATTTGTCGCCTATTTCTTCAAGAGTTTTCTCTGGTCCACCAATTCCAAAAAACATTTTAATAATATCTTTTTCTCTTGGAGTAAGTGTATCCAGAGCTCTATCAATTTCCTTTGCCAATGATTCATTCACTAAGCCCTTGTCTGCCATTGGGGAGTCATCATTAACAAGAATGTCCAACAAACTATTATCTTCCCCCTCGACAAACGGAGCATCTACACTAATATGGCGCCCCTGAACCTTCATCGTATCAGCAATCTTGTCAACTGGAATTCCCAATTCCTGAGCAATTTCATCAGCAGACGGACGACGTTCATTTTCTTGTTCAAATTTTGATAAGGCCTTACTGATTTTATTAAGAGACCCCACTTGATTCAGCGGAAGTCTTACTATACGAGATTGTTCTGCCAATGCCTGAAGGATACTTTGCCGAATCCACCACACTGCATAAGAAATAAATTTAAAACCTCTTGTCTCGTCAAATTTTTCAGCAGCTTTAATTAGTCCCAAATTACCCTCATTAATTAAGTCAGGCAGACTCAGCCCCTGATTTTGGTACTGCTTAGCAACAGATACCACAAATCGTAAGTTAGCACGAGTAAGTTTTTCTAAAGCATGCCGACCTTCAACACCACCCTTACGAATCTTTGCAGCCAATTCAACTTCTGCTTCTACAGAAATCAATTCTTCGCGCCCTATTTCCTGCAAATACTTATCAAGCGAAGCGGATTCGCGATTTGTGATGCTTTTTGTAATTTTTAATTGTCTCATTTCCTATAAATACATATAACGTGGCTAATTTACAAAAAAATAT
>JAGHSE010000294.1 GCA_018066015.1 Candidatus Colivivens equi | reverse complement strand
ATATACTACAAACACAAAAGACATAGCCAAAAACTATGTCTTTTGCTTTGGGTGGGGGGTGGGACTCGAACCCGCGACATTCAGAACCTCAATCTGACGCTCTAACCAACTGAACTACGCCCACCATTTTTTGTAAGCGAGTGCAAAGTTAGTGAAAGTTGAGCAAAATACAAAATAAAAAATGAAAAAATTTATTTTTATTATCTCCTAATAAGCCTCGCAGATGCGTTTTGCACGCTCTTTATTAGTTTCTTTGTGTTTTTTGGGAAAAATTTTTTGAATTGCCCAAATAATAGGACCTAATATATTAAAACCTTGTGGTGGATTTTTTAATACAATGTCATTTTGAATTTTTTTCATGTCAAGTTTTATATCCAAAGGTTTTCGAGATGCAAATCCATGTACTGACACTTCTGGTAAGTCACCGAAATGAGTGTATGTAGTATCGTTTGCGACATTAATGGTATCTTGCTGGGCAAAACAACAAGAACAATAACATACTAGTATTACTTCAACACATATCAAACGAAGCCTCAACATCTGAAGAGTATTTAGTGGTTAATTTTGCTAGCCTGCAAAGTGTTTTGCATAAGTGAACAAATTGTCATTGGCCCTACTCCGCCAGGAACAGGAGTGATGAATGAACAAAGAGGTGCAACATTATCAAAATCAACATCTCCACAAAGATGATATCCACATTTCTTAGTTGAGTCAGGAATACGTGTAAAACCAACGTCAATAACAACAGCATCCTCCTTAACCATATCAGCAGTAACAAAATGAGGTTGACCAATCGCAGACACAATTATATCAGCTTGGCGACATTCCTCTTTTAAGTTAGATGTGTGACTATGACAAATGGTTACTGTAGCATCTCCCATACTCTTTTGGAGCATAAGTAATGCCATTGGTTTCCCTACTATGTTTGAACGTCCTAATATCACACATTTTTTACCCTTTGTAGAAATTCCATAGTATTTCAAAAGTGTAACAATGCCATTAGGCGTAGCAGAAATAAGACAAGGTAAGCCAAGCGCCATTTTACCCACATTTACAGGATGAAAGCCATCTACATCTTTGTTTGGATTAATAGCCTCAATTACAATGCGCTCAGTAATGTGTGATGGCAATGGCAACTGAACAATAAATCCATCAATATCACAATTATTATTAAGTTCCTGAATTTTCTCAAGCAATTCTTCTTGAGACACATTTTCTTCGTAACGTATTAGAGTAGATTCAAAGCCACATTCTTCACATGCTTTAACTTTATTAGCGACATAAGTTTCACTTGCACCATCATGTCCAACAAGAATGGCAGCAAGATGTGGACGTTTGCCTCCACTGATTACAATGTCGTTGACTTCCCTTGAAATTTGGGACTTTATTTCTTTGGCTACTTTTAATCCGTCAATTAATTGCATTAAAATATGATGTTATGAGTTGTTTTATCGTCTATGTGGCATATGTGCCATTATTTTATTCATCTTGCCACTGGCTACCATGTGCATCATCTTGCGCATTTGTTCAAATTGTTTAGTTATCCGATTAACTTCATCGATACTATTTCCACTACCTTGAGCAATACGCATTTTGCGACTTGTATTAAGACATTCTGGATGTTCACGTTCATAAGGAGTCATACTACCAATCATAGCCTCAACACTCTTGAATGCATTATCATCAATATCAATATCTTTCAACGCTTTACCAAGTCCAGGTATCATAGAAGCGACATCTTTGATGTTTCCCATCTTTTTAATTTGACCAATTTGTTTTAGAAAATCATTGTAGTCAAATTTATTCTTAGCTAGTTTTTTCTCAAGTTTTCGAGCTTCCTCTTCATCAAACTGTTGTTGAGCACGCTCAACAAATGAGATGATGTCACCCATACCAAGAATACGGTCAGCCATACGATCAGGATGGAATGTATCAATAGCATCCATTTTCTCGCCAGTACCAACAAACATGATTGGCTTATCAACAACTGTACGAATACTAAGTGCAGCACCACCTCGAGTATCACCGTCAAGTTTTGTAAGAATTACACCATCAATATTGAGTCTATCATTAAATATTTTTGCAGTGTTGACTGCGTCTTGGCCAGTCATTGCATCTACTACAAGGAATGTATCATCTGGAGAAACAGCATCTTTAATTTGCATTATTTGAATCATAAGCTCTTCGTCAATAGATTGACGACCAGCCGTATCAATGATGACTGTATCATACCCTTGAGATTTAGCTTCTTGTATGGCATTTAAAGCGACTTCAACTGGATTAGTAGCTCCAAGTTCAATATGGATAGGTACACCTACTTGTTCTGCAAGTACACGCAACTGTTCCATAGCTGCTGGACGGAAAGTGTCGCATGCTGCAAGTAGTGGCTTACGATGTTTTTTATCCTTGTACATCAGTGCCAATTTCCCGCTCATAGTAGTTTTACCTGCACCATTAAGACCTGCCATCAGTACAACAGACGGCCGAGATTCAAATTTTGGCTCACAAGCACTTCCACCCATTAAAGTTGCCAATTCGTCATGCACAATTTTGACCATCATTTGGCCAGGCTTGACTGCAGTAAGCACATTTTGGCCTAAAGCCTTTTGTTTTACG
Source organism: Candidatus Colivivens equi (assembly GCA_018066015.1). Lineage (GTDB taxonomy): Bacteria > Bacteroidota > Bacteroidia > Bacteroidales > Bacteroidaceae > Colivivens > Colivivens equi. The sequence continues at coordinate 139 of JAGHSE010000294.1, read as the reverse complement.
GTATCGGTAAAAGTTTTTGCTACTTTATAGTTAACATCGGCTTCAAGTAAAGCTTTGCGAACATCTTTAAGTGTTTCCGCAATATTTATTTCGGTGATTTTACCTTCACCCTTTAAAATTTTAAACGAGCGTCCTAGTC
>JAGHSE010000136.1 GCA_018066015.1 Candidatus Colivivens equi | reverse complement strand
TCCTATATCTTATAGTGGACAGAGACAGGCAAATAATGTGGAGATGGAATGGTACTATAAGGGTGATCAATATGATTCAGAATACTTAGCATCAGAAGCAAAAGCATCTTTGCACCTTGGGGATTTTGATTATATGTTATCAACACAAAAGACGCCACGACCAACAGGCGGAGTTGATTTTCCTTTTGAACATCTTGCAAGTGTTGTGCGTTTTTTCCTTCGTACTCCTAATACTGTTACTGGTGTGTATCATTTCAATAGGATATGGGTTGTGGCTCCTAAACCTATTTTCTATACACAGGCAACAGTAGATATGTCAAATTGTACAGAGCAGCCTATTGTTGCGGAGAAACATTTGACAAGAACAGGTGAACCTTCAAAAGCATTATGCTTGTCTTTAGGGTCTGATGATGAAGATGATGATGTACCTCCATATTTTGTAATGAATTATCCTACAGAAAAATATAGTAGGTACATAGTTGCTTACATGATGCTTAATCCTGTTAATTTGGGAGCAAAAGATTATACGGTAACTTCGGGGGATTTTACCAAAAATTTCCCTCCAGTTCTTGAAGATACCGATGAGATACATTTGTATTTGGAAGGAGTGAAAGTTAAAGACGAGTATGGAGTAGATGTCAACGAACCTGCCATTTTTAAGACAGCACCTCTTGAACATAAGAATTTCAAGGCTGGGTATGTATATCAATGGACAGATAATAGCCTAAAAGTAGCAGACCCAATCCTTCTTGAACCTATTGAGATTGAAGATTGGAATGCGCTTGACATTGATAATACTGTTAATGGAAACGGTACTTCTCTTTGGTAATGAAGTGTTAGAATAAGGAAACGATAAATAAAGTGAAGAAAATGATAATACAAGATATGAAATTGAGAAAATGTGTTTACCTCATGTGCAGTGCCATGATGACATTCCTCATGGTAGGTTGTACACAGAACGAGATTCCTGAGGTGTATCCTGATGGAACAGGTCAGATACGTTTCGGGGTTGATGGCATATCGGAGGATAGACTTATGACACGTGCATCCTCTGGTTATCACGATTGGAATGCTACGTCTGATCCACAGACTATGGGTGCTTTCGGATTCTGTGGAGGCGAATGGATTGAAGCAAACAAGGTGTTTGATAATAAAGAAATCAGATACAATTCTTCGTCTGCATCATCTTGCAAGTGGGAGTATTCACCTTTGAAATATTGGGGCGAATACTTTGATCGTGGACGCATGGACTTCCTTGCATATATGCCATATAAAGCAGGTGTGACTCTGACAAATGAAGGAAATGAATACAGTATCAATTTCCCTGAAATGCCTGGCTATACGTTAAATGCTAATGATTTGGTGCTCGCATGCCATACGCCAGTAGGCTATGAGGATGCATACAATCATTTCACGCCAGTGCCAATGCAGTTTGACCAAGTATATAACAAGTTCGATATACAGTTCAAACTTGATCCAAAAATGGCAGAACTCCGCACCCTGCGTATCGTGAAGGTGGAGGTGACAAGCATACCGAAGACCGTGACAATCTCGCAGAAATATACTTTTGCTGATAATTCTTGGGCAAAGGGAGCTGTGGTTTGTACACCAAAAGATGAAGAGGTTGAAGATTTAGTGTTGCAGTACAGGAATAATGAAGATACAGATTGGGAGGGAGGCATTCGTATTGGCTATTGTCAGACTTCAGATGATAGAACAAAATACACTTCCTTCGGCAAACCATTCTACATGGTTCCTATCAGTTCCCTCACTTCGTTCGAACCTGAGCTCAAAGTTACATATATAGTATATGATGAGGATAAATATGAGA
>JAGHSE010000174.1 GCA_018066015.1 Candidatus Colivivens equi | reverse complement strand
TCTCACATTGCTGAAGCGATTGGTTATCGTAATCTCGACAGGGAAGGTTGGATAGAGTGATTAAAGGTGGGTTCTATAAATTCACCGAAAAATAAAAATTCATCAAATATGGGTGACATAATTCTTTTCAACGCTTTTGGTTTTGTTTCGGCATCTTGCTGCTTTTCAGTCAGTTATGATGCCCGCATCACTCCTTCCTTCCGCACAGCAATCTGCTCGGAACAAACCTCAAAATCGCAAGAAATTAATTTATAGAACCCACCTTAATATAACAACACATAATAACTAACATCAAATTAATTACTTATGAAAACATTTCTCGGTATCTGTAGTCCCCTTGCAACAAAATTATTGTTGTCTGCTACAATTTGTGCATTTTCAGTATTGAATATAAATGCACAGTCAAAAGTATATTTCACAAAGGATATTTCTCAAGAAGGATTAGTTAAAATCTATAAAGCTCTTGGAAAGAAAGCAAAAGGCAAAAATGTTGCTGTAAAAATTTCAACAGGAGAACCTGGTGGTCATAATTTCCTTGATTATAACCTTATCGAACCTTTAGTCAAGGAAGTCAAAGGTACAATTGTTGAATGCACCACCGCATACGGAGGCAGACGTTCTACTGCTGCTGAACACATGAAAGTTGCAGAAGAACACGGATTTACTAAGATAGCAAAAGTAGATATTATGGACTCTGAGGGTGACACCATCCTAAATATCAACGGAGGCAAACACCTGCAAGGAAAGAACTATGTTGGTAGTCATTTTCTAAATTATGACTTTACTGTTGTGCTATCACACTTCAAAGGACACACAATGGCAGGATTTGGTGGCGCTCTTAAGAATATCTCAATTGGTATTGGGTCACATAATGGTAAGATGTGGATTCATTCTGCAGGTAAGACCCTTAACCGATTCGGCAGAGCACAGCAAAATGACTTCTTGGAATCAATGGCAGAGGCTGCAAAGAGCATCGTTGACCACAGTAAAGGTAATATCATATACATTTCTGTTGCTAATAAATTATCAATTGATTGTGACTGCGACTCACATCCTCACGACCCTGAATTAGCCGACATTGGAATCCTTGCATCACTCGACCCTGTTGCACTTGATCAGGCTTGCGTTGATATGGTTTATAATTCTCCCGACCCTGGAAAAGTTCACCTCATTGAACGTATTGAAAGCCGAAATGGTGTGCATACCCTCGAAGCTGCTGAAGAACTTGGAATTGGTAGCCGAAAATATACAATTATAGATATTGACAAATAATGCCAAAACTTATATTGTTATACAATATTCTAATGAAATTCTCGTTATCTAAACAACAAGTAACAAATACTAGATGATGAGAATTTCATCTTTTTTTGATGGGCGTGGAATGAAGAAACAACATTCCATAATGTGCATCGTACTTTGTATGATGTGCGTTTCTGTTTGCTTTTTTTCATGCTCTACTGAAAAGAACACAGCCATCACACGTAGAATTCATGCTATAAAAGCAAACTACAATACTTTCTATAATGGTAAAGTTGCTTATCTTGACGGAGTAGAAGCGCAGCGTAAGGGTAATAAAGACAACCACCTCGAAGTATTACCTTTGCTCAATATTGGTAATAAACAAACTCTGACAATTGGGTCTGGAAATTATGAAACCGCTATAGAAAAGTGCCAAAAAACCATCAAGCAACACTCTATTACAAAAAGACCTGAATGGAATAGCAAAAAGAAAAAAACAGAAAAAGACAGACTTTGGCTGAGCCAACGTGAGTACAACCCTTTCCTGCACAATGCCTGGTTCTTAATGGCTGACGCACAACTTCGTAAAGGCGAATATCTAGAAGCTTCTTCTACTTATGCATACATTCAGCGTCTCTACTTTTCCAAACCAAATATCGTAGCTAAAGCAAGGATGATGGAGGCTCTTTGTTATGCAGAACAAGATTGGTTCTACCAAGCTGAAGACCTTGTTGCTAAAGCTGAAAGGGATAGTTTTCCAACAAAATATTCATACCTCAAAGCACAAGTAATGGCTGATTGCCATATCAGACAAAAAGAATATGACAAGGCCATTCCTTATCTACAACAAATTATCAAAAAACAAAAGGGCAAACAAGAAAAAGCTCGTCTCTATTATCTTCTAGGACAATTATATCAACAAACAGGACAAGAACAGCTTGCATACAACACTTTTGGTAAAGTTTTTGCAAAAAATCCTCCATACGAATTGGCATTCAATGCTAGAATACAACAAACTGAAGTAATGTCAAAAAAGAACTCAAAGCAAATGATCAATAAATTAAGACGAATGGCTAAGAGTTCTAAAAATAAAGACTACTTAGATAGAGTCTATTACGCATTAGGCAACATATTTCTTGCACAAACAGACACAATAAAAGCTATCAATTATTACAAAACAGGAATTAGAAAAAGCACCAAGAATGGTCCGGAAAAAGGTGTTATCTGGCTCAAACTTGGACAACTCTATTGGGACACTTATAAATTTGCTGAAGCAAAAGACTGCTACTCTGGAGCATTAGGACTTTTAGATAAAGAACGGGAAGATTACAAGGAAATTGACGAACGTTCAAAAATCCTCGACGAATTATACCCCTATGCCTCTGCTGTCGAATTACAAGATAGTCTTCAAGCACTGGCACGCATGGATTCTGTAGAACGAATGGCGGTAATTAAAATCTTAATAGAAGATTATAAAAAACTTGAAAAAGAAGAAGCTGCAAAATTACAAGCTCAAAATAATCCTTCACAAAATAGTCAGGCACTCAACCCTAATGCATCTAACCCTAATTTCAACAACCGAAATAATCAACAAACTGCAACTTGGTATTTTTATAATTCATCCGTAGTGTCAAGCGGTAAGACTGAATTCCAAAGAAAATGGGGCATTCGTGAATTAGCCGATGACTGGAGAAGAAAAAACATTACCGTGCTCAAAAACGAAGAAGACACTGAGGAACTTGCTGATTCAGTTATGAATGACACTATTTCAGAAAATCAAACTGATAGTCTCAAGAACATACTTTCTGCTGATTCTCTTGCAATAACCAACCCTGCTGATACAGCAACTATTGACACCACATTGACTGAAGAAGAACTCAAACGACTTCAAAAAGAAGAAGAATACAAACAAGACCCTCATAGACCTGAATACTACCTAAAGAATATACCTTTTACAGAAGAGCAAATGAAAGCATCAAATGATGAATTAGTAAAAGGACTATTCAATTCCGCAATAATCTACAAAGACCGCATGGAAAATTTCCCTCTTGCTGAAAGGACATTCAAACGTGTGTTAAACGAATTTCCAGAGTATCAGCACGATGGTGAAATATATTATAATTTATTCCAATTATATTCACGAATAGGAGATTCTGAAGCCGCAACTGTTTACAAATATAAGATGCAGGAAGAATATCCTGAAAATCCACATACCATCTTAATTTCTGATCCTCAATTTGAATTCAAAGGCCGATATGGCAAAGCAATAGAAGATTCTATTTATCAACGCACTTATGAATACTATCTGGCAGATAAATACGATTCTGTTATCATAAATGCCAATTATATTGAAAAAGAATATCCCGACGGAATAAACAGAGCACGATTCATGTTCCTAAGCACTATGAGTAAATTGAATTTAGGAGAGCGTGAGCAATTTTTATCAGGAATGAAAGAAATAGTAGAAAAATATCCAACCAGTACTGTTAGTGAACTTGCAGGTCTCTATGTCAAGGGACTTAAAGAAGGAAGACTACTCGCAAGTGGTACAATGGATCATGGCTCTATTTGGGATAGAAGAAGTGGAATATTATTAGACGATGCAGATAGCGTAGCACTTGATACAACATTCACCACAGATAAAACCATACCATTTATTTTTGTAGTAGCATACGAACGCGACAGCATTAACGAAAATACACTATTATTTGAAGTGGCAAACTATAACTTCTCAAACTTTGCAGTACGAAACTTTGATATGAACTTTGTCAAGGGAGATGGCATTGATATGTTCCAAGTTACAGGATTTGCAAACTATGACGAAGCATACATCTATATCAACAAGCTCAAGAACGACAACCACATGACTGAGGTACTGGAAGGGCTGAAGATGTTTATTATTTCAGAAGACAACCTCAAAAAAATCATGCACGGACTCAGTTTTTCTGACTATTTCGAGTTTTATGACAATAACTTTGACCGCATTGGTCACCTCATATTTGATGAAAACCTACTTGACGAGCCAACAGATATTCCTAACGCAGAAGATTTCCCAGACGATGAAACGCAAGAGGACGACTACGATCCAACTCAAGATGAAGATAATTTTATTTTCTAAGCAATACACTTAGAACACCAGCATTACTGCAATATTTTACTTCGTAAGTTTACGTGGATGTTTTAACCGCTTGAATATCAATACTTATTGTTCTCTAAAATAATATCGCGTAACAAAGATGAAACAAAAATCAGAAAAAACTTGTTACGCAAATAGCGGTGTCCAGATGATTTGCCACTCTCGTATTTCATTTATGTGGCATCAAAGACAGATGTCAGCACCTGTTACGTGCCAGATGTTTGAGGCAAGAGTCCGTCCTTCCGGGTGCAAAGATACAAATTTTTCTCGACATACAATCAAGAAGCCCAAACTTTCTGCACATATATATAATAAGGAGGCATGGACTCACCTGTTCGCATTTGCCTGTTTCGTACCTTTTGGGACTTTCGAGTATAATTGGAAGGTCTAATTTCATACTCAACAATTAAATATTATTAAAACGGACGTTCCTTCTTTTCTTTTTTTCATCGAATGAGGATATTAAAGCTAACTTTACATCAGGAATACAGGCGATTGCAAGCCGTGTCATTCTTTGCACAGGCTGAAAAGCCAGTTGCAAGCGATTATAACCATATTGTCTAACAACAAAAGATTTGTTTTTTCATGGAGAACAACAATTCAACGAATCAAGTAGCAGTGCTCACAAAACAAGTGGCAACGCTGACCAGGCAGGTCGAGGCATTGACCAATGTCGTGTGCACCGCAAAAGAAGTCCTGAACCTTGAAGAAGCAGCCATCTTCCTGGGCATTGCAAAGAGCTCTCTCTACAAGATGACCCACAACCAGATTATTCCG
>JAGHSE010000056.1 GCA_018066015.1 Candidatus Colivivens equi | reverse complement strand
ACCCAACTTAAGGGGTGTTCTATTAATTCCCCGCTAAAAATAAATAATTAACGAACTATGGGCGTTATTGCTATTTTGATGTTTTTGGCTTTTTCTTTGCATCTTGCTGTTCTTCATTCAGTCACGATGCCCGCATCGCTCCTTCATTTAGCACAACAATCTGCTAAAGAAAAATCTCAAAATCACCTAAAATGTAATTAATAGAACACCCCTTACTCGTCAGTTTATTCGTATATAATAGTTGCACGCGAAGAACCACTATAATCAATTGATGGTTGTTTACGCAACCATGCTTCTACGAAGTCAGAGCAAGCTGCCTGAAGATTGGTTCCAGAGTCACGTTTCTCTGATGTACTAATTGAGGTAGCATAACTATTTGCCACCATTTTATATGTAGCTTTCTCGCTGAACTTCGTTCCATTAAGCATTGTTATCTTTATGCTCTTAGGATGTTTTGTTGCCTTGTCAACCTTCATCACATATTTTATTCCACCAACATAGGGTGTTTGCTTCTCATCCATATCATAATCATTCATGATAAAATCAGCAATTTCTTTTCCCGTCATTTCAAATATTATTGCATCATTTGCAAAAGGGTCAAGAGACAAGAGGTTAGCTAAAGTAAATGGCCCAGGACTAAAAGAACTGAAACGAACTCCACCACCATTCTGTACGGCAATATCAGCACCTATTTCAGCAATCAGAGCATCCATCTCCATATTGCCTAATTCTTCTGTAGAAGTAATCGGACTCTTAACTTGAGTAAGAACTTCACTTAAAATAGGATTATCATAAAATGTATCGAGCAAATCCTTGACATCAGTTTTTATATTTTTACTTGAAGAAAGGTCAAGTAAGCGAGCAGACTTTGACGATACTTTTCCATCCAACACAGTCATGGTAGTAAGGGTCGCATAATTCAGTTTATTTTTCGCCTGAGTAATCATCACACCATTCACCATCTTTCCACCATCAATTTTAGTATGAGTATGTCCACCAACAATAACATCAAAGAATGGATATTTAGTAGCAGTAATAGAATCTGCCTCATAACCATCATGAGAAAGCAACAATAACACGTCACACTGTTGACGCATCCACTGATAATCAGGAATCACTTCATCTACCTCACGGAAAGAGATGCTACCTACTTTATTAGGATGACAATCAGGAATACCATGACTATTAACTTGAATTCCACCAAGTATTCCTACCTTTACCCCATTTGCAATAAAGAACTTATATGGGTACACATGAGTACGCATAGAATCAGGAATTGAAATATTCGCACAAAGATAAGGGAAATTAGAACGATTAATCTGTGTACGAAATCCAGAGACACCACCATCAAATTCATGGTTACCAATAGCTGAAGCAGTAAATCCCACAGCATTCATAAGTTCCGTCATAGGTCGAGATACCTCTGCATTTCTATCATTATAAGGATTCCCCGTACGATTATCGCCTGCCGCAAGCACTATCAGTTCTGGATCTATCTTTCTTAGGCTATCAACTACCCATGCGAGCCGAGGCATTTTCTCTATCGTGGCATGCATGTCGTTAACACTTAAAATGTGAATCTGTTTCTGGGCAAACAAACTATTTGCAGAACACATTAATAAAGTAATGACAATGAGAACAGTTCTTTTCATATTTTTTATAGTTTATGAGTCGTAATAATTTATTACCTTTGCAAAGTTATAAAA
>JAGHSE010000257.1 GCA_018066015.1 Candidatus Colivivens equi | reverse complement strand
ATATTATTCTGTAATAGATACATATACCTTGGCAATATTAACTTAGTAAACTCACACATGCTATGGGGCTGAAATAAATCTCCAGTCCTATAATAGGAGTCAGAAGGGCATTTAAATGGACATAGTTTGTTTATTGAACATTGCTTACATTTTTCTATAGAGCAAATATTTCTACATGTCAATTTTGCAATATTATCATTTTTAATATTTTGCATCGAGAATTCTGCAAGCCGTACATTGCCGATACAGAACTTAGCCTCTCCAACAAATTCGTCGCATGGATATACGTCACCGTTAACATCAAGTGCAAACAAATTTTCTCCTGCACTGCATGGCGTTGCAAAACATGCTCCTAATGGTTTATGGGATAAACTATATATTAAAACACTGATTGTTCGTTCTGATATATAATTCTTCGGTTCATTATGTGCATTATAATCATTTATATAACATGCGAGTTTTGCATAAATATCAACAAGTTCTATTAATGAAACTTCTACGTTATCATTTGCACCCCGACCTTTAGATAAAAAGAAATTGAATCCAAAGTGCCTCACTCCTTTTTTCACGAAAAAAGCTACACTGTTAAGCAAATCTTTATAATTATCTTTTGTGACAACAGATAAAATCCCTATCTTAACACCACTAAGTATTAGCAAATCAATATTGCCAAGAATTTTTTTCAAATAATCATTTTTATCTTCACCAAATCGATTTATATTTGCTTGTTGATTAAATCCATCAAGACTTATTCCTATTTTAATTTTATTGGATTTAGCAAAGTCGACTATTTGTTTGTTGATTAAAATGCCGTTAGTTTGTATTGAATACGAAATGTTATTAAATCTATCGTTTAGCTTTATTACCATTTCGATAATATTATTCCAACAAAGCAGAGGTTCTCCACCATGAAACACAACTGATATTTCCTGTTGCTTTTTATTTCCAACCAACTTTGTAATATCATCTATTATAGAAGTCGAAGGGAAATTTGCATATTTTTTTTCATTTGAATATGCGTAGCAATATTTACATTGTATATTGCATCGGTTCGTTGTGTTTATAATTATTGTTAGGCATTTTTCTGTTTCCTCATTTGTTCCCTCTATAAAATAAGTTTCATCATTGATTTTAAGAATACCTTGATGGAAAAGAGTTTTCAATAATGAGAAAAGAGCTTTGTTTAAATGTAAATCATTGGAACAAACTGTTTTGCCAATAAGTGCAGAAACAAAGTTTATATTTTCATTGCCTAATGTGCACCAACATCCATTTGTTTGATCCACAATAAAAGATTGATTACATCCTGCTATTTTGTGAATAGAACATGTATCTGCTATTTTGAAAAAATATTTCATAAAAATAGGGGGTTAAAGATATGATAGCAAATTCTTTATAAAGCATTTTATTAAAAATTTGCTATCATTCTCTTTTACGCATTAAAACGATTTACTCCAGATTGTTACTGTGTGATCTTTGTCTATGTCTGAAGCACTGGACATGTTGTCGCTTGTGTCTGCAACAGACGAAGTTCCACCTACAATCTCAATGGATTCATTTTCTTCAAACTCATCCCACAACGATGCTGCATCGTCATTTACTAAAAATCTTTTCTTCATGATTGAAAATTTTAAATTAAACATTATTGTTAACACTCTCTTGGACTAATGCCCAAAACGAGATGTATCTATTTTTTTGGCTTTCTTATCTTTGAACCCTCCAAATTTATAAATAAATTTAGCATATACCAAGCGAGAGTAAAAACTATTATCCATAATAAAATTTTGACCCTTATAGTCAACTGTAAGTTTTGGAGATGATGTGTTAAAAATGTCGTTACAATATACACTTAAAGACATTTTTTCTTTCGCAAAATTCCATTTCATCCCTGCGTTTACAGATGATATTGTGCCAACATCAAAAGTTCCTTGTATAACAGGGGATTGAATATTGGCATTTAACTCGAACAATAAATTTTTATTTACTACAAACGTATTGTCTATACGCCCCATAAAAGCAAACTTTTCCCGATTAAAAGGTATATTAAAAAAATCATCACATCGTTGATGTAAATACATTCCAACTCCTGTTAATCTTGTTTCCAGCCATTTACCGATGCTTATAGGCGCAATTATGTTAATGCCCGCATTTTGCATATAATTCCAATTCATGCTTTTATATATCAAAGCAAGCCTTTCCGTAGATTGATAAGGGACTTGGGCAAAGAAATCATTTGTATATGAATAAAATGCTCCTACTATATATTTTCTGTTATAAATGTATGTCGCATTCAAATTATAATTCGTAGAAGGTCGTATTCCAGGGGAACCGTGAATTTCAGAATAACCATCAATATAACTTATCGAAGATAACATAGACCAATATTTTGGATATGTTTTATCTGTTGATAATCCCAATTGATAAATATGCTTTGGGTTTTTGGCATAATTGATAGAAAATTGTGGGTATAAAGCCCATTTTTGGTAGTCTCCTATTTTATAATACTCACCCTTTACTGAAGCACTAAAAGAAAGCCCTTTTTTAAATTGTTTAGAAGCAGAAAAGTACAAATCAGTTTTGTATTCTTTTAGTTTGGAATCTGTATTCTGCGCTTGATTTGCGGTTTCCGCTACATCATAAAATTGATAATCCCTATCGTATGAGTAAGTGTAGGATGCCCCATACCCGATAGTCCATCCATTTTTAATAGAATGACTTTGGTCTGCAGATATTGCATATCTGTCAATTGTTTGCGCACTTCTGGAAGCAATCTTACCTATAGCCCCATTATTATAATCAATATTAAGATTTTGTCGGTCATCAGAATTATAATGCGTATAATCAATACCTACCGACAATCCAATCCCCAATCTTGAATTTAATGCAATATTGTGCATATTGGTGCTTGCATCCTTATTATTAAAGCTGTTCTGGAAATCACCAACTGTATGGCTCATATTTTTTTTGTCGGGTGAAAGCATCGCCGTATAAGCAACATTTATATCATTCTTATCATTGAATTTATAATCAAATGATGTTCTTATATCGTGTTCCCAATACTTACTACTTATTCTTTCCGTTTGATTTATATCGTATAACACGTCATGTAATGTATGGTGAGATTCTATTTCCGAGTATTGCATATTTTTCTTTCTGTTGATTCCATACATAACATCTAATGTCGTTTTAGGTGTGGCTACTCTTAGGTTTGCGTTTACTCCGCCATCACTAAAATATTGATTAGCATAATTTGCCGCAATTTCACCTTCAACGCTACTGTTTTTAGGACGTTGCATAACAAGATTAACGACAGCACCATTGACGTGATATTGTGGCGGGGCATTATAAATAATTTCAGCTTTTTCAACCCGATTCGCAGGCATGTTGTTAAGCATAGTATATAGTTGATCCATTGTTAGAGTGGAAAGTTTCCCATCTATCATAACTGAAACCTTATTGGCTCCGATAAGAGATACAGATGAACCATTTGAAGATATACCAGGTAATTTATTCAATAAATCCCAAGCATTATTTGCAATTTTTTTTTGAATTAAATTTTTTGTATCATATGTAAACTTACCAGCTTCTACCTTAACATAAGGCTTTTGAGCAGTGACTACAACTTCTCCGATCTGATTATCACTTGAAACCATTTTTATTACTCCTACATTGTTATCACGAAAAATTTGTTGCAGAGTTTTATACGCAATATGCTGTATTGTCAAAATAAAAGGAGTAGAACCTTGAGGAAATACAAATGTTCCATCTTCTTTTGAAATCACTGCATCAACAAAAGTAGAATCTATTGTTTGTAAAACAATAGTTGCACTGCCGATAGGGGTAAGGTTCGTATCAACGACCTTTCCCTTAATCTCTTGCGCCATCATTTCAGTTGTTCCCGATAAAATTATAGCAATAAATATTGCCATTTTTAGTACTACGTAATTCTTCATATTGCGAATAGACATTATATAGATTTAATTGTTATATGACTCATTTTGTAACTGATTCTGAAGTTGTGTAATCCACAAGCAATAAGAATCACCATATCATCGAAACCGAATTTATGGCATCTAAATCGTTCTTTGACTTGTCAATGATAGTAGAATCATCTTTGTTTGTTGTATGATAAACGCAGGCTTTGATCCATATCTCTGCTTGGTAATGTCAGCCATGGCGGTTACGGTCGTGTCGGGATGCTCTTTGCGCAGTTCGTCAAGTAAATGCGTCCGTCGGCCTACGATGCTTATGCGATTGCTGATAGCGGCATATTTCTTGAAGAGTGCCCTGCCTATGCTAGAAGTCGCACTAATAACAATTGTTTGTTTTTCATTTTTCGTGCTCATTTATTCTCAGAAATTACCACTATTACTTAGCTGCTCAAAAAGATACGGTATGAATGCGTATGTATTGTCTTGCTTCCCGATTCTAACCATAATGAGATTTTTATAGGGATTGACATAAAGCACCTGCCCACGAATGCCATGAGCATAAAAGCCTGGATATTGAGGCTTATCGGCACCGATGCTGCTCAGGTTGTACCAATTGAAATGATAGCCGTCATTGTCGGTTGCATAGTCGGTGGACTGGCGTATCCATTCTTCACTGACGATGCGCTTACCATTCCACACTCCACGGTTAAGGTAAAGACGGCCAATCTTCGCAAGATCCAGCATTGTGCAGGATATGCCGCCGAACGCATGGGCGACATCGTGCTTGCGACTGTCTATATTAATAATGGCCGGGGTGTCCATCTGCAACGGCTTCCACACCTTCTCGCTGAGATAATCGGCATAGCGTCGGCCCGTAGCACGTTCGATAATCACGCCAAGAATTTCTGACGTCATACTCTCATAGCGATACTCCTTGCCAGGTTCGCAACGGAACTTCAAGCCACGAATCTGACTCATCAGGTTGTGACCATAATTCAGTTTCGCCATCGCGTTGAGCCGTTTGAAATGCTTCAACCGCAGGGAATAGGTGTCGTCGAAGTCCAGTCCGCTCTGCATGTCAAGTAGATGGCGAATGGTGAGACGCTGCCACATAAGGTCTCGTTTCTTCAGTTCTGGCAGATAGTCGGTCACGACATCATCCACGTTCTTGATGCAACCCTCATCCACGGCAATCCCACACAATAGCGAGGTAATTGATTTCGAGACAGAAAACACCGTTGCCATCCTGTCAGCGGAAAAATCGCCCCAGTATTTCTCGTAGATGATGCTGTCGTTCTGGATGATGAGAACGCCCTGTGTATCAGTTTTACCAGTCAAGGCCTCCTGCAATGTGGTGTTCTTGTAGTGCTTTCCTTGATTGAAGAAATGCAGAGTGTCAATCCAAGAGGCATGTTGCTTTGCGAATGGGAAACAGAAAGGAAGCGTCCCATTATCAATGGTGTCGTGAACATGATGCTCAAAACTATAAATATCCGGGCCGCTCTTGCCATCTGCCCTATAGCCTCTTATAATAGAGCATGAGGCGAGGGAGAGCATAGCAGCGGTCATCACGAGGATGGTTTTCTTGTTCATATTCATTTCGTTTTATTTTATCTTCTTAAATCGTGCAAATTCTTTGTTTGAGGGTTCTATATGCTCATACTATCTCTCGATTTTAGTTCATACCCATGTACTGTCCAGTGACTATCGTTGAGCAAGTTTCTTATTTATTCATTTGAATCATCTATGACGATAAAGCAAATGTCGCCAAAATGTTGTTTTCCGACTTCCTCGCCTTTGAGAATGGGTGGCATTGCAATTAATCCCTTAAATTCGAGTATTTCAAGCAAATCCCACATTACTTCATGATAGAATACAATTTGTCCTAGCCTTTCCGAAGAAAGATTGTAAGCAGAATACCAAGTTTTACAGTAATTCTTTATGGCATTGCTTAACTTGTTGGTAATGCTCTTACAAAGTATATCGACGTCGTCATTGCTGTTACGGTGCATTACAGGAATTAAAATATAGCCGTTTTCGTCCGCGAGTCCCCAACCTGCAATAGCATCTATTACATCTTGGTTTTCAATACGATTTCCTCTCGTCTTTATTACCTCTCTTGCAAACGACATTAGTTTATTTGAATTAAGCCAATATCCGAGGCTGTCAGTCCAATTCTGTTTCACTGGACCATAGATAAGACCGCCATAGTTCAGACCTTCAACGAGAAGTTCCGGCTTAAACTTTCTCATATACCAAAGGCTTCCAATCATCCACAGTATTCCTGAGAACAAAAGTGCTCCTGATGCCCTTTGGTCAGATAGCATGAAGACAGTCATGAAATCGCAGTTTGCCTCTGCCACCATTTCTGTCTCTTGCTTTTCACCTCGGCGAACAGTTCTCATTGCAATAC
>JAGHSE010000267.1 GCA_018066015.1 Candidatus Colivivens equi | reverse complement strand
GAATTATGATTGTGAACAAAGTATTTTCACTGTTTTCATTTGTTAAAAAACTTTCAATATAGTTAATCGCAACATAAAAGCTTCTTTGTGTAAAATCATAATCTGTTTCTTCATTATTTTTTTCACAATACCAGCTTTCATCCGAAGGGTTGATTTCAAAACCTTTCCTAAAATACACATCCCCTCCAAGAATGGCTATATTTTTTAGATTCAAAAAATTTACCATCTTAATGGCTTGATCTAAAGGGAATGCAAATTCATAAACTCCCAAATCACTTAAATAAAAACATACCTCAATTCCGGCTAATTTTATTAAATTTTCGAATTTTCTCATTTTATGTTGAATAATCTGTGATTGATATATCCGTTTGGCTCTTTTATAAATTCAAAAACGCCTTTTCTCCCTCGATAATAACCAGGTATAGATAATTTTGAACGAATAATTCCATCGCCACCTTGTATTATTTCTACTACTCCACTTGATTCAAATGCTTCAACACTGCTAGGAAAAGAATGAAAATCACCACTTTTTATTTGATTTTGCACTTTCTTTGTATATTTTGTATTAGAAAAGAAGGATTCTTGACTATCATAGGTTGAATGTATATCTCCTTGTACATTCTCTCCTCCTGTCGTTGCTTTCTCTGCTACGGTCATTTCCGCTTGCACCTCAAAAGGCATATTCGGAGTATTTACCGTCGTCTCTGGAAGTTTTGCTCCAGTCCATGGATTAAGCCCTTGATTCTTGGCTGAACAGTAGCCTTGGATGCCTCCACTGACAATATCGATCGCTAAAAACTCGTATAAGTGATATGTTTGATTTATAAAAATTCTTGTGGAATATTTACAAATTGTTCCTCCTTATTCCATTTTAGGGGCTTTTCTTCAGGTTCAAACCATTTTGCTCCTTCATTTATCCACTTTTCTCTATATTGTTTTGTAGATTCCTTTGTACAATCTTCATTCCCAAATTCAACTCCACAACAAGGACAAATTTCATAAGTAGGACAATTGCCATCTTTACCCCAAGGTAAATCATTAATATAATACCCACAAACTCTGCAATTATGTCTATTCATTTTAGAAAATTATTGTTTTATCCAATATTCCATACCTCCATTAGGTCTAAACAAAGTTCGTGGAACTCCGTTTACATCCATTACACCAAACGTGTTTGTTCCTGGATTGTATTTTAATATGTCACCATTTATTCTTATTTTTACTAACGTACCTGTTGGAGAATTGTGCAAAAAACTATTCGCACCTTCCACATATTGCTTTGCGTTTAAAAATTCTGGAAATTCTGTTCCATGTTTCTTCCAATGATCAAAGGCATTTTTTACAGAACTATTTCTATTCGTTGAAGTCCAATGTTGCGTACTTTCACAATAAGAACCTTCTCTTCCCGTCGTTGCTTTCTCTGCCACGGTCATTTCCGTCTGCACTTCAAAAGGCATATTCGGAGTGTTTACCGTCGTCTCTGGCAGTTTTGCTCCAGTCCACGGATTAAGACCTTGATTCTTGGCTGAACAGTAGCCTTGGAAAAATCCACCGAAAAATCCGCTCGCAGCACCAAAGATCATGCCTTCTGTTATATCGTCTCCAGTCATGGCACTGCCCACCATGCCAATAAAGGAGCCAGTGCCTGCGCCATAAAGACTACCCCACAATGCTCCTGCCGGAGCAAACGTGGATGCGACTCCTCCCAACGTACCCAAAAGCAGCCCTTTGCCTGCTCCTATAAGTCCAGACTTCATAATGTCGCCAATACTTTGACCGGACAGGATTCCGAGGGTCACACCTCCTGCAAATCCTGCGGCCATTCCTGCAGATGCTGCTACCAGCAATGGTGCGGCTGTTCCACATGAAGCTACCATAATGGCTCCGACAGCGACTCCGGCAGCGACCGTCACTGCAGTTGTGACTATGCTTTGCCAGTTGTTTCTAAACCAGTTTCCTAATTTGCTGAACCAATTGTAGCCGCTCGGATCCACATACAGGAACGGGTTGAACATGCAGTAGGCGTAGCGGTTGTAGTTGAGCCAATCATCTGGCGACTGCACGTATGGGTCGACTGAGAAGAATGTGGCTGTGAGCGGATCGTAGATGCATTCAAGGAAATCTCCCTCTTAGCGATACATTTGGGTGAAATGGGCAAGGATCCCACTAAATACCTAAAACGAAATTAGAATAAACCCAGTCGTCATTTGAAATCAAATTGTCAAGTATATTTTTTTCATTGTCTGATAGTTCATCAATAGAAAAATTATCATTTAACTTTTCGTTTTCATAATGTTGTTGTTCGTATTTTATTTTCGACACCATCAGTTCTTTTTTTATACAATCTGGAGTATATTTATTTATGCTTACCTTTAGTATTTCAAACAAAATTTTGTTTTTATACAAAAAACAATACCCCTCCGATTCAAAAATCTCTTTATACAACACATATATGTAGACT
>JAGHSE010000138.1 GCA_018066015.1 Candidatus Colivivens equi | reverse complement strand
ATGCATCTTGATACCCGCAGTATAACTCTCACAGTTAAATACAACATCAACAAGTTCAAGAGTGTCTATAAGAAAAATACAAACAGCGAAGAAGAAATAATCCGAATAAAATGAGCCGTTTCCACGTATGTTTCCAAAAAGATGCCATGCAATGTGGCATATTCCACACCCGCAACCAAAGTTGGTGGATGAACGTCAAGGACGTAAGCCTCTACAAAGACTCTGATGCCGACACCCGCCGACTGATGCTCACCGTTTCCTACACCTTCAACCCCAAGAAGAGCAAGTATAAGGGCGAGGGAGCCGCCAATGACGAAATGAAACGACTCTAAACGAATGAAGAAGACCGCTCTGACTTTTTATAGTAGAATCATACATGGAAATGAAAACAGCGA
The DNA here is from genome assembly GCA_018066015.1 of Candidatus Colivivens equi. Taxonomy (GTDB): domain Bacteria; phylum Bacteroidota; class Bacteroidia; order Bacteroidales; family Bacteroidaceae; genus Colivivens; species Colivivens equi. The sequence continues at coordinate 1,780 of JAGHSE010000138.1, read as the reverse complement.
GAATTGTAATCTTGTTCTTTGCACTACTGTCTTTTGTAGCATGTGATAGTAATGACGAGGTCATTGATAAAACTGAGCAAATTATACTCTATGTTTCTGCAGAAACTGGAACCTATCAGAATGTTCCAGACAATAATTATGTTGAAGGCATGCGAATTAAAGAAAAAGGAGAGTCTCAATGGATATGTGTATCTTTCCAAGAAATCTCAGGCTTTACTTTTGAGAACGGCTATGAGTACGAACTGCTTGTGAATAAGATAATAGTTGCCAATCCTCCTGCAGATAGTGGCAATGTAAGATACCAATTGATTGAGGTTCTCAAAAAAGAGAAGGATGACTCGCATAGCAACCTGTTAAAGTCAGTAAAAGCTGATGATTATGAGCTTTGCTATGAGTATGACGATAACGGAAGGGTTACCAGTTTTAAGATTAAGAGGAATTCGTCTTTATACGAAGAGTCGCATGACGCTGTATATACTTATGATGATATAAGGCATCTGGTGAGCATTACTGACACTTGGAGGCATCATTATTTTAATGATAATACCTCAGGAGCAAAACCAGAAATAAGTGTTAACATAACTGTTTATCTTGATTCTGTGTATAATAGAGTAGATAGCATTGTGGAAAAAAACTCCAGTTTTCCCAGTTACGGTAATACAAACAAATTTGTTCGCTATTTCAATTATAACAGTGACAATCACCTCGTAGGCATAAGCAATAACTGGCATATCAAACAGCAACAAATTAACTGGGAGTTGGGTGACATCGTCGACGGAATAAACGAGAATGGTCATGTATCTTTCATGCCATCTGCTATTAGCAATACTTGCCCTTCCATTGACAGCAGGAACTCCTTTCTTACCATTCTTGACAAACCGCTCTTGATGGCAGGATTATTCGGCACAGCGCCAGAGCATCTGGAGCAATCGCATTATTATGAGTGGTATACCTGTACCTATGACTACACCACTGATTCTGGGAAAGTTTTATCAGTAGAGGTAACATTAACAAACAGTGAGCAAGTAGTTGAAAAATCACGTGAGTCGTATACGTGGCAAACAAGAACTCTGAGTGTTGAGTAATAAATCAGCATATTTTACATTAGATAAAGATAATAGGAAACCTCAAATAACATGAAGAAGATAAGTTTACTTCTATTGGCTTTCTCTATGCTGTTTTGTGCTTGCAGCAAGGAGGATGATGACTATATCAAATTGAGTCAGCTGGAAACCAAGCAATACAGCCAGGCTATTGCAGGATCTTATGAAGCTAAAGGCTATACATTTCTTGTGGCACATAAGGATTTCTATAACTCTGATGTCATAGGAAAAAACATTGGTATTGATGACATATTTATCGATATTGATGCTAAAGACTACTCAATGATCTTTTGGAATATTCCAATAAACAACCTTGCCAATTTACTGCCAGAGACCTCTGGAGCCATGAAGGTATTAGAGAAATGCGAACCTATAAGTTTTACTACAATATATGGTTTTGAGCGCACTATCACGTCTGTAAAAGGCGAAAAAATGGTGAATCTTGCATTTAAGCCTGTACCATTTTATTTAACTACTACATACGATGGAAATCCTCATTTGATAACTATAAATGTTCAACCACACGGAATTTATCTTCCCTACACATCTGATATGAAGGCTATTAGAGAAGATTTTCTGAAATCAGAAATACGGTTCGACATAACGTCAATGAAAATTGACGATATGGAATATAAAAACTTTGATTTGGTTGTTGTTACAGAGATTTCCACAGTAAG
>JAGHSE010000163.1 GCA_018066015.1 Candidatus Colivivens equi | reverse complement strand
AGCTCTCGCTTATCCTCATCATTGAGTTTGTGTCGCATGATGCGATGTATTTTTTCTCGTAACTCATTCGCTTGGCGACCAGTTACAGGAACTCTTTTAAATTCAATACCTAACATAGAATATATTTTTATTTTCCGCTGCAAAGATACGATGTTTTTTCAATCCACCAAATATTTGTCTGGAAATCTTTTCTTTGTGTGGTGGAGAAAGAAGATGGTGAGCGCGGGGAGGCGCTCACCATGCTATTGAGAGTTGAATGTTAGTTGTTTTGCGTGTGGGTCAGGTACCTCTTACCTTTGACCCTTCCATGATTATTATTAAAATAGATCGGAATGTGTTCCGGTATTTAGCATCAAAAGAGTCAGTTCTTGATCATTTTGTTTCCAGACGAGGAGCCAATCAGGACTGATATGGCATTCCCACTCACCATCTCTATTACCGGATAATTTATGTGGCCGATATTGAGACGGAACGCTACCTGTTTCAATAAGAATATCAAGAACGTCGCGAAGTTTAGTCATATTGTAACCTCGCTTACGACATCTCTCAACATCTTTACTGAAGTTTTTGGTAAAAGTGATATTATATGCCATCAGATACCAAGCTTATTAAAGAAATCTTCCTTGTCCTTACACTTTATAATACGTCCAGCTTTTACATCTGCACAAGAACGTTCGTATGATTTTGTAGCTTCGCTTTTTTCAACGCTCACCACACCTTTGATCATACTGATCGCCTGTTTGATTTCTTTCAACATAGAAATGTCCTCTATGTTGACTAAAATACTGGTGGGGTTCATCATTGTTTCCATATTCTAATTTTTTTAATATATTTTCCGCTGCAAAGATAGCACGTTTTTTTCAATCCACCAAATATTTGTCTGGAAATCTTTTCTTTGTATGGTGGGAGAAAGAAAATGGTGAGCGTGGGGAGGCGCTCACCATGATATATTAAGAGTTGAATGTTAGTCGTTATATGGATGGTTAGGGACTTGACCCTTTTGATGAATTCTATGGTTTTTCAAGAGTAAAGCTTGAAACTACAGCATCACCACTTTGAATTCTAACACCGCCATTGTCAATAATAGATTGTACTTTATCAGATAAATCAACTGTTGCAGATGTTTTTTGATAACAATTAGGGTCTTTAACTTGATTTCCATTATTACCATATATCAAGTTCACCCAACTGCCATTAGAAGAGAAAATAACTGTCAATTTTGTCATTCCATTCTGCAAGCTAGTAATGAATTCTTCATATCCATCATTGCCAGACATGAAGTATTCAAAATACTCTGAATGACTTGCTTGATTTATTGTCCAAGTTTTACTATCTCCAGATGGTTCAGGATTAGTAGGGTCGGTATTACTGCTACTCTTTGTTATATTTGTAATAGTATAGCCCTTACCCTGGATAGATAGACCATTATTCTGCAGCTTCGACTTAATATCATCAGTAACTGTAAGTGAGAAGCTGGTCTTTCCATCCAAGCTTTCAGTATCGACAATATTCTGCCAGTTGCTTTGGAATGCACCTTGTGCACCACTCTTTACATTGCTAATATTGACGGTAATTACATCTCCTGTGTTAATGTCAGAGAATTTACTCTTGTCCATCATTGCATAGTTGAACCAATTATCATCAGTGAGTGCAAAGTTATAAGTTGCATTCCAGTCGACATTCTTCACTTTCTTAAGCTTAACGCTCTTGACAGTAAAGCCTTTACCCTGGATTGCCATACCACTTGCTTTCAAAGAAGTAGCGATATCACTATTGACATATAAATTGAAAGTCTTATCATTCCAATTATACTTAGCATTATTGGTATTGAATGCATCCCAATTGCCTGTCATAGGACAAAGCTTTGCATCTTTGTCGCTTTGAACATTGTCTATGTATACAACGATTTCGTCTCCTGCTTCTACACTATTAAACAGAGTATTTACCATACGACAATCCTTCGACCAATCAGAATTGCTGAGAGCAAAATTAATCTCCTGATTCCATGTTATTGAGCGATGATTCTCGCCTGTATTGTCATCTCCTGTCTCTGGATCATCTTCATTGCCTTCATCTGGCGTAGGAGTAGGAGTTGTTCCATCTCCATACTGAGGATTATTATTCTTAGGAGAAACGCTAAACCATGATGTTGGGATGGTAATGAGCTCCTTCATCCAATTCACGTTCTGGTCACATGCAATAATGTAAGGATATTCTCCTGTGGTTGGGAAGGTGAATGTCTTGCTGCCAAGCTCACCGAGGAAACCAGACAACTGTTCGTCTGTCCATGAACCATCTTTACCTTCGGGCAGGATACCAGCGGCATTAGGCCATACGCGAACATATATATTATTAGTATTAGGATTCCAATAATGCTTGCTGTTTTGATACAGATTATCAGAAGAGCTCAGCATTGAAGAATAACTATCTCCAGAAGGAGTATAACCCTCACCTCCTTGCTCTGCATCATTGTTTTGGCCTGGCATGATAGGGAACCAATAGATATCACCGTCGCTACCGAAACCAATCTGGAATGGGATGGTACCACAGAGATGCTTGAGCTCTGCAGTTTGTGTAATGGTTACGTCATCGTTATCAGTGTGTTTATGCTGAGTTACGTCGACAACAATATCATTGAAGTCGAAATCGAAGGTCGAACCAAGGTCTTCGATCATATAACGTTTTCTGATGTATTCATCGTCTATATGATGAACTTCTGGAAGGTCTGGCAATCCGACGAGCAAGAATACGACATCATTCATATCCCAGTCGGAATTTTGATTACTTGTATCCTCACATCCTAAGAACATGAATTTGTATTCTGTTCCATCTGCTAAAGTGGGAATATCAGTTTTCCCATCAAATACAGTATGAAGTTGATCAATAACTGCGTCATAAAATGCTTTTGTTGTTGTCAATGATGTCAGTGCAATCATCTGGCCGGCATCAGAATACATTTTATCACCAACATTAGCATATTTTGAAGCAGAACCTTCTGCCTTAGTAATTTTTAGATAAAACTTAAAGTCTGTATTATTAAAGGCTTCTTTATTAATCTGAATAGCCTTTGATTGAATTGTCTTGCCAACAGTATGACCATTGTCAAAGTCTTTTGCTGTCAAATCTTGCCATCCATCTACGGATGTATATGAATGACTTGTGATGGAGAATGATACTTTTGTATTATCGTTGCTATTATCTGACCAATATGTGTCAAACACTACTGAATTATTACTTAACAAATATTGTATAGCGTTTGAATCTTTAATTTCAGCTGTAAAAGAACCATTAAT
>JAGHSE010000281.1 GCA_018066015.1 Candidatus Colivivens equi | reverse complement strand
GCAGGGGCGAGCCCTACGACACAGATTAAAAAAGAAAAATTCAAGTGTTATTCAGTGTATGAGTAATAAGAACTATTGTTACTTAGGCGTCTATTTGCCTGTAAAATTCGGATTTTTTCGAATAAGGCATCTTCGCAACGCAAGCCTTGGAACAGATTTTATAGAATAAAATTTATAACTGATATGTATAGAAAGTCAATTTTGGGGGTTGTATTAGTTGTTGCTTGTGTTAGTTGCAAGCATCAGCCTGACCCTTCTGAGTTCGTGAGCGGAATTCATGAATATGAATGGGAAGATAGTGCCTCATATAATGGTGAGTGGAAAAACGGAAAACCTCATGGTCATGGTACCATCACGTTTGATAATGATGATGTATATGAGGGCGAATGGGTGAATGGAGAAAAATGTGGCAAGGGTGTATATAAGTTTGCCGCTACTGGTAACAAATACGAGGGAGATTTCAAGCACAACCAACCAGACGGATATGGTGTATTCACCTTTGCAAATGGAAACACATATACTGGTCAGTATAAAAACAACAAGCCTAATGGTCATGGAAAGATTCTGCGTATTGACGGCAGTTATGACGAGGGAAACTTCAGAGATGGCAAATTGAACGGCGACTCGTGTGCTGTAATGGCAGATGACGGAGAGAAGTATGTGGGAAGTATGAGATTGGGGCGCAAACATGGTCATGGAGTGATGGCTTATTCAAATGGCGACAAATATAGTGGTCATTGGAAAAACGACAAATTCGATGGTTATGGAGTCTATATTTATTCTGACGGCAGTAGATATGAGGGGTCTTTCCGTGAAGGTAAATATAATGGTTATGGTACTTATACATGGAATGACGGAGACCAATATGTAGGTCAATACAACAACGATATGCGTCATGGAAAGGGTACTATGTTCTATACCAATGGTGAAATTCAGCGTGGACTGTGGAGTAATGATGAATTCGTAGGTGAATTGGATTTCTTTGAAGAACAAGAAGAAGAGGAGGAAATTAACGACAACGATGACGAGGACGAGGAGGACTAAAATAACGTCAACGATAGTTTTATAGTACCCACTTGTAAGTTTTTTTTTGGCAATTCAAAAAAAAGTCTTAACTTTGCGGTCACTAAAGCGCCTGTGGTGAAATTGGTAGACACGCCAGACTTAGGATCTGGTGCTGCGAGGCTTGCAGGTTCGAGTCCTGTCAGGCGCACAAGGAATTCTTAATGGAAATCACGATAAATCCCAAATATGAATACATGGCAGAATTTGTCAGCAGTATTCCTGACAATTTCAACCAACTTGGTAAAGTTATTTACGACGGACGTAATGTAATTCGCGTGATTTCAGCACCCAACGGAGAAATTATCAATGTAAAGAAATACCACTCACCTTGTGGTATTAACGCATTTGTATATTCTTTAGGTATTCGTAAAGCAAAAGGTTGGAGAGCATATCACTTTGCCCAAAGACTGATTAATATGGATATTAATACCCCTGAACCGATTGCTTATATTGAAAACCGTAGGTGTGGTATCATCACAGACTCTTATTTCATCAGTGTTCAGTGTCAGTATGAACACCTGATGTACGAAATGGGAAATGCACCAGCTGAGGAATATGAACCTATGTCGAAAGCTCTGGCACAATTCACTGTCATGCTTCACGAAAAGGGTGTCTTACACAAAGACTATTCTCCTGGTAATATTCTTTGGAGAAAAGATGGTGATGATTATCTGTTTTCTATTGTTGACATCAACAGAATGCAGTTTGGGTATGTTGACATGAGAACAGGGTGCAAGAACTTTGCACGACTGTGGGGACCAAAGCGTTTTTTGATAATGGTTGTTGAAGAATATGCACGACTGCGCAATCTTGACGTTGAGGAATGCAAGAATATCATGTTGCATTGCCGTGCTAGATTCTGGCGCAGATTTTCCCTCAAGCACAAGGTTAAGTTTGAACTTGAATATTAAGGCGCAGTGGCGTCAACGCTGGGCGGGATTAAAAACAAACTTTTTTGGTTCCTCACGCAGAGGCGTCTCAGCCAGCTCTGCTGGTACGATTTAGTTAGCAGGGCATTTCTTACAAAACAAGTTTTGCAGACCTGCTCTTCTAACAAAATCTCGCCC
>JAGHSE010000212.1 GCA_018066015.1 Candidatus Colivivens equi | reverse complement strand
TTTTTTACAGTCTTCAGCTGTTTGGCAGTAACAGCAACAGTCGCTCAAAACCCATACCTCCCATTGTGGGAACATGTGCCTGATGGAGAGCCAAGAGTATTTGAAGATCCAGACAATCTGGGCAAGTTGCGTGCTTATATTATTGGTTCGCATGACGTGCGCTTCCGCGATTATTGTGGTCCCGACATTCGTATGTGGTCTGCTCCCGTAGAAAATCTGAATGACTGGAGAGACGAAGGCCCTATCTTTACTTACAATATCGACAATCAGTGGGATGTGATGTTTGCACCTGATTTGGTAGAAGTTCAGCGCACTGGTGGTAAGAAAGAATACTACCTATTCCCACACTGTCGTGGAAATGGTCGTTTGGCTTTAGTGGCAAAGAGTGACCGTCCGAATGGCCCATTCAAGGTAGTGAATGCAACAGAAGATGGACGTCGTGCTGTGCAGGGTAGTATATTGGGATTCGACCCATCAATCTTTGTAGAGAAAGTAACAGACAAGAATGACCCTGACTATAAAATCGGTTTTCGTGCATACGGATTCTGGGGATTCCAACAGTCATCAGCCGCACAACTTGACCAAAACACCATGTACAGTCAGCGTGCAGGTACAGAATTGATACCATATTTCATTCCTGCAAGTGCACGTTATGGACAGGTAAAAGACCCTGAGGGAACGAAGTATCCTGCCCTTTATAAAGAACAAAATCCTGGTGATTTCAACTTCTTTGAAGCATCATCCATTCGTCAGGTAGGAAACAAGTATGTGATGGTCTTCTCAGGTTATTCAGGACCCGACTACGGACTTGGCAGTACCAACTCAGCACTTCGTTATGCCTTTGGTGACAGTCCGTTAGGTCCTTGGAGAAGTGGTGGTGTGTTGGTTGATTCTCGTGGGGTGGTTGTTGGCGAAGATGGCGCAAAACTCATTACTACTAATTTTGCTCACAATACACATGGTTCACTCCAACAAATCAACGGACAGTGGTATGTATTCTATCATCGTCCACCACGTGGATTTGGTAATGCACGTCAGTCAGCTGTTGCGCCAGTCACTATCCAGTGGGATGAAAAACCAGTTGCTGAGGGTGGTAAAGTAGTGATACGCGGATATGACGCAATGACCGACAAGGCATGGACTGCAAAGGCTTCAAATGGTGATGAATATACAGGTGCAGAGGTGACATCAGAAGGTTTCAGTATATTCGGACTGCCTCCATACTCTGCCTACTCAGCTGGATATGCTTGTTTCGTGACAGGCAACAACTGGATGCAAGACACTTGGGACTGGTGGGAGAACAGTATGATACTCAAGGGTGTGAACAACGGCGGTATCATTGGTTTCAAGTATTTCGGATTTGAAGGTCTGAAGAAAGATGCAAAGGGAGTGAAAGCATTTGAAGGAACGAAGAAGGGTAATGGTACACAGATATTCGTATGTCTGACTCCAACAACAGATAAACCATTCAAATTGCATGTCATGATGGATTCCCCTTGGAAGAAAGGACCAAATGTGGGTAGTGAGATTGCCTTATTGAGCAATAGTGGCAATAACGGCCAATATACTACTCTCAAGGCAGATGTGTCAAATGCTGTTGACGGAATAAAAGGTAAACATGCAATCTATTTCGTAGTAGAATGTGAGGGGGCAACAGCAGATGAGGCTTTGTTTGATATGGATTGTGTCGGTTTTGCTAAAAAGTCACAAAAAGGTGTGCTCGGCATAGCTCACGCTCCAAAGGTAAAGATATTTGTAAATGGTGCAGAACAAACTATCCCTGCCACTCCTATACGTTCTACTAATCAAAATGGTTATACAGACGTGAGTCATTACCAAGTGACCTGTGAAACGATTACAGATGCCGACAAGGTAACAGCAAGTGCGCCTGCTGATGTGAAACTTGACATTCAGCAACCAAAGAACGGTACTGCCACAGTCACAGCAACCTATAAGGGCAAGCAGAAGATATATATTGTAAACAAAGAAAAAGAACCAGAACCACGCCGACGTCAGTGGGGTTGGTAAAAAGGGATATAGTTTTATAATCACAAAAATCATGGATAAATCATTTGAAATCAAAATAGAGGGTACAACCATTAGATTGAAGGGAAATCTTGATGGCAAAAATGCGTCGGCATTAGAAGGAGCAATGAGAAATGATGCTATCTATATGATAGACTTTACAGACGTAGAAGATATAAATTTCGCAGCACTGCGTGCGTTGCTCAATTTGCGTAAGAGTGGATTACATTTTAGTGTAGTCAATGCAAATAGTGAAGTAGCTGAGAAATTTGAAGATACAGGAGTCTCAGCTTTCGTACCAGTGTGTCGCAAACCGAAACATCTTGATATGAGCAAGTACATAGAATTCGGTGCAAGTTTTTTGTCAAAGGCTTATAATAGTGCAGATGGTGATGCAATGATAAAGGTTTATAGTGAACGCACTCCACATGAGGTAGTAATGCGCGAAAAGGCTGTCGCTAAAGCCGTCATGTTATTTGGAATACCAACTCCACTTGTAGGTACTTTGCATCAAGATGGTGAGAGTATGGGACTTGACTTTGAAAGAATAGAAGGAAAGCGTTCTTTTTCACGTATTATTTCTGAGGAACCTGAACGTTTGGAGGAAATGACAGTACGTTTTGCAAAGATGTGTAAGGAATTGCATAGCAAACCTTGTGATACGACAGTGTTTACTAACAAGAAAATGATTTATCGCCCTGCTATCCTTGCATGTAAGGACATTACAGAAGAAGAACGTCAGAAAGCCTTGGATTTCCTTGATAATGTTCCTAACTCTACTACATGCCTTCATGGAGATATGCAACTAAGCAATGTCATTACTAATGGAAAAGAAGATTTATGGATAGACCTTTCTGACTTCAGTTATGGTTGTCCAATGTTTGATATGGGTATGTGGTATTTCCTCAGTCAGTTGAATCCAGAACACTTAATGATTAATCTCTTCCATTTTGGCAAGAAAGAAATGGATCAGGTTTGGCCTATTTTTGTTCGTGAGTATTTCGGGACCAAGACTGAGGCTGAACAGGCAGAGGTAAGAAAACAAGTAGAACCATTTGCTGCCTTACACATGTTGTTCCTCGGAGCAACATATGGTTTCGAACCAGGTATGCTTGATTTTGTCAAAGCAAAGTTGCTGAACTGATTAGTTTGAGAAAAGTAGTTTTCATCTGTAGCAACTTGTGTTTTTTTTCTTTGAACAAACTGAAAAGCTAAAGCAAAGAACTATAAAATGAAGGGATGAGTTAATGTGAAACTTAACAAATTTAAGAATATGAAAGTAAATGATAAAATAGTAGCTGCAGTAATCATAGCAATAGGAATAATAGGGATGGGCTATGCTCTACGAAGTGGCATCATCCAGTTCAAGGATATGGACAGAAGTGTAACCGTAAAAGGACTGTCTGAGCGTGAAGTTAAAGCAGACAAGGTTACCTGGTCATTGACATACAAAGAGTTGGGCAATGACCCAACCGAGATGTATAACCTGCTTGAACAGAAGAATGGTAAGGTAGTTGCCTTTTTGAAGACTTCAGGTATTAAAACTGAGAATATCAGCATCAATCCTCCTCAGATAGTAGATCGTCAAGCAGACAACTATGGTAACGAGATAATGAATTACCGTTATAAGGCTACAAGTGTTATCACCGTAACATCCAATGAGGTGGAGAAAGTACGAAGTCTTTTAAGCAAACAGTCAGAACTGATGAAACAAGGCATAGCGCTTGTCAGTAACGAGTACGACAACAACAACGTAGTGTATGAATTTACTGGGTTGAATACCGTTAAACCAGAGATGATAGAGGAAGCAACGAAGAATGCTCGCGTCACAGCGCAGAAATTTGCTGATGACTCTGGTAGCAAACTCGGTGAGATACGCTCAGCCCAACAAGGTCAATTCTCTATTGAAGACCGAGATGTCAACACTCCATTCATCAAGAAACTTCGTGTGGTCAACACCATAGAGTATTCTTTGAAGTAGGATATTATAGTCGGAATCCGAAGTAGGAACGGAATTTCCAATGGTTGTTGAGGATTGTGGCAATATCGGAATCACCAATGTAGTCTAATTGTGCCACATAGTTTGCTCCAATGAAATATTTCTTCCAGGAATAGGTTATACCGATTCGGGCTATGCCTGCTATGTCAAAGAAGCGTTTGGGCCATGTATGAGTATGACTGAATGTATAATCAGACGTATTTGAAGTAGGACTGGAGTTAAGCTTATATACATCTGTAGAGTAGTCTTTCCACAACATCAATCCAGGTGCTACAGAAACATGAACCAACCAATGTTTATTGGGAATGAAATTATATGCATAACCGAAGTTGACCGCAACATAGTTAGCTTCGGTTTTTTTAGGCGAATACTCTATGTAGTCTTCTACCTTGGCATTGATAACACCTAAATCAAAATCCAGAGTGGCAGAATAAAGAGCCATACCAGCAATAAAACTGCCTGAACTCTTTTTTTGAATCCATGAATGAGAAAACGCTGCTGGATAGGAGAATTTTTTATTGTTGAATACATAGTAGGCATTCACAGAATAACCTTTGAAATGGGTTTCTCCTAATGGACCACTTTCTATCTTTGCCGTTGAAATTGATGGTATTTTGATAGTACTATGGAAATGATTCATGTTGGAATAAGTAATATCGGCTCCAAACTTATTGTTGTAGTAATTAAAGTTAAACTCGGTGTCGGTGCTTTTACCGAATAGTTTTTTCGGACTAATTGATAATGATAATGCAATGCCTCGATAGTTGACACTGGCAGAGATGGAGGAATTGGGAGTGTTCTCTATGAAATAATGATATGGTATGTCTTGTGCCATTTCGCTCGTCTTGAAATAGGTGGATTTCTGATTGTAGTTCACCTTCATAGTCCATGCTTCATTCGGACGTTGAACATACATTGTGTCCATATTGTTTTTTCTATGACGCAATGCGAAATCAAGCAAGTTGGCTGCTCCTTCCAAATGCTCTTTTGTAATTTTCAGTACTTGAGCACAACAATGATTTGTTTCAGAAATTATCAGAAACGTAACGGCTAATAATATGTATATGCTCTTTTTCATGACCAGGTGCAAATTTAATAATAAAATTGAATTATGACTTGCATATTTAGTCATTTTTTTCGTATCTTTGTAATAAATTAGTATGAAGGAACGAATAATTGCATGTTCTAATTGCAGTCATTCAAGTTTTAATTTAGGGGTGTTCTA
>JAGHSE010000068.1 GCA_018066015.1 Candidatus Colivivens equi | reverse complement strand
ACAAAAAAGAGCCACACATTGCAATGTTATCAGTAAAATGTCTAAATTTGCAACATGATTCAAAAAAAAACACATCTATGCGAAATATCCAACTCATTATACTGATAGCACTCTTTGTATTATTTATACCATGCCATATTCATGCACAATCAATATCAGCACAATTTTCCATAAAAGAACTTAACGACAGTTTATTTCAATATATCTCTGGTAAATCCTACAAGTCAGGATGTCCAGTCAAGCGCAGTGACCTACGTTTACTCATTGTTACCCACTACGATTTTTCTGGTAATGTATGCAGAGGAGAACTCATTTGCAACACATTGATAGCTCAAGACTTAATAGATATCTTTAGTACACTGTTTGCAGAACACTACCCTATTGAAAAAATAAGATTAATAGATTATTATAACGCAGATGACAACGCATCAATGTCTGACAACAATACATCATGTTTCAATTACCGCACAATATCAGGGAGCGCTAAGATTTCAAGACATGGACTCGGCATGGCAATAGACATCAATCCAAGATACAACCCTGAAGTTAAAACACATAACGGCAAAACTATCATAAGTCCGTCAAATGGAGTAGATTACAAAGATAGAACCAAACCATTTCCCCACAAAATTAACCATGCAGATTTATGCTATAAACTATTCACACAGCACGGATTTCGTTGGGGAGGAAACTGGAAGTACAGTAAAGACTATCAACACTTTGAAAAATGAGTACCCCCTATTTCCGATTCAAACAATTCACCGTGTGGCACGACAAATGTGCCATGAAAGTCGGTACAGACGGAGTACTTCTTGGAGCATGGGCACAGTCGTTTAATACCCACCCACCCTCTTCTCAATCAATCTCCATTCTTGACGTAGGCTGTGGCACTGGACTCATATCACTGATGCTCGCACAACGTTATCCTCACTCACATATCATTGCAATTGATATAGACTACGATGCAGCTCAACAAGCCACACGTAACGTATTGGAGTCACCATTTCAAGACCGAATCAAAGTAATAAGAACCGACTTCCTAGATTTCACATCATCACCCCCTGCCACTACGCCTAACACCCTACGCCCTGCTCCCTACTCTCTCATCGTCAGCAATCCACCCTACTTCGAAGACACGCCATCCACCATATCAACTAGTTCTCCCCGAGACATAGCACGCCACACCCAAAAACTCAATTTTGAAACACTAATTCAGCATAGTGCTGAACTACTATCCGAACAAGGCACATTTGCAGTTATCATACCTTTCGATGTAGCTAATCGATTTATATCCATTGCAGCAAGTCACAATCTCTACCTTCATAGCAGATGTGATATTCGCAACAACGAATCCAAACCATTCAAGAGAGCAATGCTCGCCTTTTGTAAAGACATACATGATACACATACCACCTCACTAACCATCAGAAATATCGACAACACTTACACCTTAGATTATATTACATTAACACAAGATTTTTATATATGAACATCATGAAGTGAAGTAAAAAATTATAACTACAGATTAAGGGGTGTTCTATTAATTACATTTTAGGTGACTTTGACTTTTGTCTTCCTCCTTCGCACCTCGGCAATGCCAAGCAAGCTTGCAATTGCTCTCGGTTTGTCGTCGGTTGAGATTTTTCTTTAGCAGATTGTTGTCCTAAGGGCCTCGCCCGATGCAGCCTGAAAGGCTAATCTGTTCATAGCCCAGGGCAAGCGGAGCGACACCCTGAGTGCCAAAAGCATCAAAATAGCAATAACACCCATAGTTCGTTAATTATTTATTTTTGCGGGGAATTTTCAACGAGCCGAATGCAGAGTCAAACTTGTTTGAACTATGCTGAGGTGAGGCAGAAAATGCGGG
>JAGHSE010000155.1 GCA_018066015.1 Candidatus Colivivens equi | reverse complement strand
TTAATTACATTTTAGGTGATTTTGACTTTTGTCTTCCTCCTTCGCACCTCGGCAATGCCAAGCAAGCTTGCAATTGCTCTCGGTTTGTCGTCGGTTGAGATTTTTCTTTAGCAGGTTGCTGTGCGGAGCCCTCGCCCGATGCAGCCTGAAAGGCTAATCTGTTCATAGCCCAGGGCAAGCGGAGCGACACCCTGGGCACCGGAACAAAGCCAAAAGCATCAAAATAGCAATAACACACATCGCTCATGTCAATCTTTCATTTGCGTGGAATTTATAGTACCCCCTTTACTCATTAATTGTAAATTATAAGTATAAACTATAAACTATAAACTATGAAAAAGTATTTGATTCTTATTGCATTTTTTGCAGTTTCTATTTCTAACATTGCTGCCAAGGTGGAAATCCCTTTTATTGATGCAGCCAAATTTGATACTATCATTGATGGTAAAAAGGTTGCTTTATATACTATCTCGAATGGTAAAGTAGCCGCTCAAATTACGAATTATGGAGGATTTATCGTGGGGCTTTTTGCTCCTGATAAAGATGGTAACTATGCTAATCTAGTAACAGGATACCCTACAATCCAATCTTATCCGCGATATAATATCGGTATGGTGGGACCTGCTCTTGGACGTTTTGCTAACAGAATTGCAAATGCTCAATTTACATTAGATGGCGAAACTTATAACGTAACTAAGAACAGTGGTCAGCATATTCTTCATGGTGGTACTCAGGGTTTTGACCATACTGTCTGGACGGTAAAGAGTACATCTAAAGATCAATTGGTGTTAACATGTGTATTAGCGGATGGCCTTGATGGATTTCCTGGTAATCTAACTACTGAACTAACTTATTCAATTACGTCCGATAATGGTTTGTCAATCAGTTATTCAGCCTCTACAGATAAGACTACCGTAGTTAACCTTTCCAACCATTCATATTTCAATCTCAATGGAGCTGGAAATGGTGATATCATGGGACATTTATTAACAATCAATGCAGATAATATTACTGAGACAGACAGAAGTAATATCCCAACAGGGGGATTGTTGCCTGTAGAAGGTACCGCATTTGACTTCCGCAACCCAGTTAAGATTGGTGACAGACAAATAGAATCACGTGGGTTTATGTTCGGTCCGCAACCTGAAGTTCCAGAAGGAAAGGTCAGACAATACGATAACAATTTCTGCCTTAAGCATACAGGCGACAAAATTGAAAAGGTTGCAACATTATATTCTCCTGAATCAGGGCGTTGCATGGAGGTATGGAATAACCACCCTGGGTTGCAAGTATATACTGGAGCACGCAGGGCTATAGCTCTAGAATCACAAATGTATCCTGACTCTCCAAATCAACCAACATTCCCTTCTACAGTTCTCAAACCAGGACAAACGTATCACCACACTTGTATTTATAAGTTTTCTGTGAAGTGAGGGGGAAAACCTTAAACTTTAAGCCAAAAAGTGGGTAAATAATGCTTTTAACATTTACTAAAAGTAAAAAAAATAAAAAAAGTAATGTGTGTTTCATAATTATTTCTTAAATTTGCAAAAATATATAATAACAAAACTTAAATAATATGAAAACCTACAAACAATCATTAAGCAGAAATAAGGGCTTGCGTGCACTCCTTTTGTTGCCTTGCATTAGTTTTTTATTGATGCCGATTATTACATCTTGTTCTGACGATCCAGGTGTAGAAAATTATTACACATCAAGAAAGGAAACTGCGTCAGCATTCCTTTCTAATCGTCCTGAAAACTTTAGTAAATTTATTGAAATCCTTAACAGAGCAACTGGTGAGAAGGGCACATTTAGACTTATGGACCTCTTGGGAACTTGTGGTTCTTACACTGTTTTCGCTCCAACAAACGAGGCTGTGGATGAGTACCTTGCTAGTAAGGGGGTAAAAACTGTTGCAGAACTCTCAAAGGAAGATTGTGACACTGTTGCACTTAACCACATTATTGAACAGGAATTCTTTACTACTGACTTTAGTAACGGAACATATCCTCAGGCAAACATGCTTGAACGTTTCCTTACAATCACAAGTGATTCCGATTCAATATCAGTGCCAGGAACAATTAAGTTGTTGATGCGAATTAACAAGACTGCAGTTATCGCTCAGTCTGATGACTCTGTAACTAATGGTGTAGTGCATATCCTTAAGAATGTCATTGGTACACGTAATAGTATGATTCCTGATGTACTGAAAGACGACTCTACAATCACATTGTTCGTTTCAGCTATCAAATATGCTGGTCTGGATGCGTTCTTGCAAGAAAACTACATTGACGAACAGTATGAATCAGAGAAGAGTTCTTTCTTTGAAAAGGATTCAGTGGATTGGACAAATGATAAATTGTGTAAGAAGACAGGTCTGGAATATGACAACGTAGCTTACATGAAACATCGTTACAATAAATTTACAGTCTTTATTGAACCAGACGAAGTGTTTGCAAGCAAAGGTATTACAACACTTGATGAATTGATTCAATACGCACATTCTGTATATGATCCAGTATATCCAGATGCAGCAAGTAAAACAGATCCAAAGGACCCTGAAAATGCACTCAACCGCTTCCTTACATATCATATCCTACCATTCCAAGCAACATACTATCAATTCACAGCTGTTGATGGACCAAATAGTGCGCTTGCAAGTTGTTTCAATAGAAAGAAAATAGACATTGCTGACTGGTATGAGACTTGTGCACCTCATGCATTGATGAAGTTCTCTTTCCCTTCAGGAGTTGAAGCTGGTCTTTACATTAATCGTCGTGGTGTCATGTCACGTGCAGACGGAAGAGGTGTAAAGATTCGTGGAGTAAAAGTTGCCACACCAGACCAGATGCCTGATAACATTGCTATCAATGGTGTATATTATTACATTGATGACATCCTTGTCTTTGACGAACAAACACAGAAAAAAGTCATTGGAGATGAACGCTTAAGATTTGATGCTACTACATTGTCACCAGACTTCATGACAAGTGGTGCTCGTGGACATTATACTGCATCTACTATTGAAAATGGTAAGTATGGTATCGCTAATCAAGGTTCATTGGCTGCTTCTAACGTAAACCACTGTTTAGGTTTCAAAGGTAGATTTACAAAGAATATTACATTCTCAGATAACCTTACTCACGTTCACGTACGTAATCGTGTGCTCACATTCTGGTCATTTGAGGGTGATGAGTTGACTATCTATGGTAAGTTTGACATCACATTCAAGATGCCTCCTGTACCAGAGGGTGATTGGGAAGTAAGAATGTTCTCTTGCCTTAACTTTGACAACCGTGGTATCGTTCAGTTCTATTTCGGTAAAGAAGGACAACTTGAAGCATGTGGACTTCCAATTGATATGCGTGTAGGTGGTGCAAACCCACGTGTAGGTTGGCAGAAAGATAGTGACCTTGGTGATGCTGACGCAATCGCTGCATTTGATAAGGCATTTAGAAACCGTGGTTGGATGAAGGGTATGGCTTCATATAGTTGCTCACAAAATGCTGATGGTTCAAATGGACAGAATCAGTGGAATCGTGACGTAACAGACGCGCTCCGTAAGATTATCACTAGATTCCATTCAGATGGTAAGTCTGATTACTATCTTCGTGCTCAGCAAAAGTTAGAGTCTGATCAGGGAACAATGGCATTTGATGCTCTGGAACTTTGTCCTAGTAGCGTTTACAACAACGAATATTTCCCAGAAGATAAATGGTAAAATTGAGTATCAAGCTCAAGTAAAAAATAAGCAATGTCTAATCAGGCATTGCTTATTTTATATCCTAAAAACAAGAACTGTTTTGATTCCTCACGCAGAGGCGACTCAGACAGCTTTGCTGTTTTAATTTAGTTAGCAGAGCACTCCTTGCAAACAAGTTTGCAGTATTGCTCTTCTACCTAAATTAGGGGCACATCACAGATGTGTTCTAAGTCATTGCAGAGAAGGCAGAGAGACGCAAAGGAGTTTCGCACTGTCCCTTCAATGATGATGACTATCTCTATTATTTGCACGCTATATATATATTTTTTTCTTCATTGGATTAGGACTCTCTGCGTGAGGTACCAGAAAATGCAAAAAACATAAAAACAGAACGCACTAGCGTTCTCTGAAACAGAGCGAAACTCCTTGAAACAGGCACAAAGTGCCCTTGGAACAGAATGCAAACCGATTAAAACAAAAATAATGAAATACAAATACTCAATTTCTCTTGGAATAATTATTATAATACTTTCCCTGATTCCTGTACCTGAGGTGAAACAATTAGATAATGTACCACTTATGGATAAGTGGGTTCATTTCCTTATGTATGGAGCATTGACTGTAGCAATGTGGATTGACTGGATATTACTCAAGAGACAGAA
>JAGHSE010000145.1 GCA_018066015.1 Candidatus Colivivens equi | reverse complement strand
GTATTGATTTTTTCACTAACTTTGCAAGTTGATGAATAGATCAGTGAATATAAGGACTGTCAATGATAAAAAGGTCTTAAATGACTTTGTGCGTTTGCCTAAAGAGATTTATGCAAATAATCCTTTTTATGTACCTGATTTAGATGTTGAAATCCGAGATTTCTTCAACGAAGATAAAAATTCTGGTTTGAAATCTGCCAAAGTACAAGCATTCGTAGCTTATGACCAAAACAATCATCCAGTAGGACGTATTGTTGGTATTATCAATACAAGAGCAAATGAGAAGTGGAAAAGCCAAAATGTAAGATTTGGATTTATAGAATTTGTTGATGATATAGAAGTGAGTAAAGCTCTGATAAAGGCGGTAGAAGAATGGGGAAAGAAAGAGGGAATGACAGACATACAGGGTCCTATGGGTTTGACAGACTTTGACAAAGAAGGAATGTTGATAGAAGATTTTGACCAACTTGGTTCAATGACGGCTATTTATAATCCTCCGTATTATCCAAAACACATGGAAGCCTTAGGTTTCGTTAAAGAAGTAGATTGGGTGCAGATAAGAGTAAAAATACCAAAAACAGTACCAGAGAAATTTGCCAGAGTATGTGAATTGGTAAAAGATAGATACAAGATATATATAAAGAAACTTACCAAAAAACAAATCATGGGAGAGTATGGGAAGAAAATATTTGATATCCTAAACTCTGCTTATGAACCATTGTTTGGATTTGTAGCACTTACACCAGCACAAGTGCAGGATTTTGTATCAAGGTATTTGCCCTTAGCAGACCCGGAATTGATAACACTTATAGAAAATGAGCAGAACGAGGCAATAGGGGTGGCAATATCAATGGGAAGTTTGGCAAAAGCACTGAATAAGTCAAAAGGGAGTTTGTTCCCATTCGGCTGGTATCACTTGTTGAAATCATTATATATCAAGCACGAAGACACAGTTGAACTGATGCTTATAGGACTCTTACCAGAATATCAAGGTAAAGGCATCAATAGTCTGTTTTTCTGTGATTTGGTTGCTTGTTTCAATAAGAAACACTACTTGTATGCAGAGACTGGTCCTCAGTTAGAGAACAATCAAAAAGAACTCATGCAGTGGACTCTGTTTGACCATAAGTTGGTAAAACGCAGGAGATGCTATACAAGAAAAATAGAAAATAACGTTAATGATTATTAGTCATAAACACAAAGATATGCAGGAACTAACAATAGGTGTAGATATAGGTGGAACAAATGCAGAATTCGGAATAGTGACACCCGAAGGTGACATTCTATGCGACTCACGAATCAAAACAAAGGACTTTCCTACCCCAGAGTCATTCGTAGATGCAGGAGTGGAATGCATACATACGATGTTGGCAGACAACAGAGACAAATTCACTTTGGCGAATATCAAAGGAATGGGAGTTGGCGCACCAAATGGGAACTATCATACAGGTTGTATAGAATATGCGCCTAATCTGCCATGGGAAGGAAACGTGCCCTTATCACAGATGTTTAGCGAAAAACTCGGAATACCTGTAGCCCTTACAAATGATGCCAATGCAGCTACGATTGGTGAAAAGATATATGGAGTAACCAAAGAAATGAACGACTTTATTATGATTACATTAGGTACAGGTGTAGGAAGTGGAATAGTAGCAAATGGAAATTTGATATATGGGCATGATGGCATGGCAGGAGAGTTGGGGCACATGATAATGGTAAGAGATGAGAACGGACGTAAGTGTGGGTGTGGAAGGAGGGGTTGCCTTGAAACATATTGTTCTGCAACAGGAGTGGCGATGACTGCCAGAGAGATGTTGCAAAATACCAACATACAAAGTGAACTCAGGAATAAATCTCCAAAGGATATAGAGGCGCTGGACGTGAGTGTGGCAGCAAGCCGAGGTGACAAATTGGCGTTAGACGTCTTTCAATTCACTGGCGAGATGTTAGGTAAAGCATGTGCAGACTTTGCAACCTTCTCCAATCCAGAAGCATTTATATTTTTCGGAGGATTGGCAAGAGCCGGAGATTTGCTTATGAAACACATAGAGGAGTCATTCAATAAAAATGCCATGCCGATATTCAGACATAAAGCAAAATTTATGATTTCTGGACTTATGAATAGAAACGCAGGAATCCTTGGTGCAAGTGCAGTCGTGAAGGCTGAGTTTTGAAATAAGTGAAAAGTATGAAATTAAATAATCAAATCAAAAACAGTATAATTATGAAACGTATTTTAAATAAATCTATCAGTGTCTGTATATGTTTACTGATGATGCCTATGATATGTTCTGCTCAGGATATACAGAACGTCAAGCCAGTTAAGAATATCATTTTGATGATTCCTGATGGATGTTCGCTGGCTACGGTATCTACGGCTCGTTGGTATCAGTGGATGAAATATCCGGAAATGGAAAAATTGACAATAGACCCATACCTTTGTGGAACAGTGAGAACTACTTGCTCAAATGCCCCAATAGGTGATTCTGCTCCTACAACATCTGCCTATATGACAGGGTATAATAGTATGGCAGGATGGGTGGCAACTTATCCTACATCATCAGGTAAGGATGATATCTATCCAGTAGATCCACAAAAAGCTTATCAACCTTTGGCAACTGTGATGGAGGCTTCAAGATTATTGAAAAATAAGTCAACTGGGTTAGTTTGTACATGTATATTCTCACATGCAACGCCAGCAGACTGTTCGTCACATAGTTACAACAGAAACAGATATGATGTACTTGCGTCACAACAAGCTCATAATGGTATAAACGTAGTATTAGGAGGAGGTGCCAAATATATGTCATCTGATATGGAAGAGTACCTCAAAGGTCATGGAGTGTCAATTTTCCAAAATGATTTGGAAGGAGCACGCAAGTGTGAAAACAACAATATGTGGTCTTTGTTCACTACTGACGCAATGAGCCACGACCTTGATCGTGATGCTACAAAAGAACCTTCATTAGCAGAAATGACAGAAATTGCAATCAAGAAATTGTCAGCCGATAAAGACGGATTCATCCTTATGGTAGAAGGTAGTCAGGTTGATGACTGTGCACATTGTAATGACCCAATAGGTATGGTTACAGAGTTTTTAGCATTTGATAAAGCATGCAAGGTGGCTCTGGACTTTGCTAAGAAAAACGGCGAGACAGCTGTAGTGATTTTGCCAGATCATGGAAATAGCGGTATCAGTATTGGTAAAAAAGAACTGGTAGGATATTCTCGCATTCCATCACGTCAGATATTTGGACCATTGTTGAATTATAAGGCAACATGTGATGGAATGAGAACAAAACTAAACAATGCTCCATTTGAAGATGCAGAAAAAATATTCAAGGAATGGTGTGACATTACACTATCAGAAAAAGAAATGAATGCGTTGAAAAATAATCCGAACTATGTTAGCAGTCCAATACCAAGGGCAGAGCGTCAACACGATAAAAACTATGATAGAGATTTAGCAAAGATGATAGGGCAGTTTATGACGGCACGTACAGGATTGGCATATACAACATGGGGCCATACAGGCGAAGATGTGTTCCTAGCAGCATATCATCCTGAAGCAGAAAGTCGCCCACGAGGAATGCTGACTAATATTGAACTTAATCATTATCTGTGTAACTTAGCAGGATTTACACATGATGATTTGGATAAACTCACAGCAGATATATTCGTACCTCATACAGAAGTATTTAAAGATATGCAGTGCGAGATAGCAGACAACACCCTGACTGTGATATATAATGGCAATAAAGCCATAATCAAACCAAATACCAATGTTGTTACCATAAATGGCAAGGACGAGGAACTAAAATCAGTAGTAATTTATGTTGATAAAAACAATAAATACTATCTTCCACGTTCGCTCCGTTCACGCATGGGAGCAAAGTAACTGGCAAAAAAATTTGGCAAAACCAATTAAAGATGTTAACTTTGCAAGTTGGTAGAGATTGCGAAGTTGCTTGACTAATATCATCATAACGAAAAAATAGTTTAGTTTTTAAAATATTATTTATCATGGCAGATAGAAAAGAAAAACTCTTTTCTGAGTTTCAAGCGCCAACAAAACAGGAATGGATTGATAAAATCAATGTTGACCTGAAGGGTGCTGACTATGAAAAGAAAATGGTTTGGAGAACCAATGAAGGTTTCAACATGCAACCATTCTATCAGAGAGAAGACATTAAAGATCTTGCCTCTGTTAATTCACTTCCAGGACAATTTCCATATGTTCGTGGAAATAAGAAAGACAACAATGTATGGTATGTTCGCCAGAACATTGTAGTAGAATGTCCTAAGGCAGCAAACGAAAAAGCATTAGACATTCTCAACAAGGGTGTTAATTCTCTTGGATTCTGTATTCCTGCAGAAATGGTAACCCAAGAGAACATTGAGACATTGCTCAAAGATATTTGTCCACAAGCAATCGAACTTAACTTCAATACATGCCTGAGTAAGTGTGTAGAACTCGCAAAAATACTCGTTGAGGTATTTACTGCCAAAGGTTGTGACTTGAAAGAATGTGTTGGAAGTATCAATTTCGACCCAATTCAGAAAATACTCAAGGCAGGCAAAGATGCAAGCAAACTCATTGCTACAGGTGCAGAACTTATAAATAGTATAGTTGCATTGCCAAAGTATCGTTGTTTGGCTGTAAACAGTCTTGCATTAGTTAACGCAGGAGCATTTTGCTATCAGGAACTCGGATATGCACTTGCATGGGGAAATGAATATCTCCAGCAGATGGTTGATGGTGGTATTTCTGCAGACGTAGCTGCAAAGAAGATAAAATTCAACATGGGTGTTGGAGGTAACTACTTCATGGAAATTGCAAAATTCCGTGCAGGTCGTATGTTGTGGGCTCATATCGTAGATGCTTACAAACCACAATGCCAGCATAAGGATGTGTGCAAGAATGCCACTGAAGAAGGTGAATGTCGTTGTGCTTGCAAAATGAATGTATGTGCTACTACAACTACATTCAACCAAACCCTGTTTGATAGTTATGTTAACTTGCTCCGTAGCCAGACTGAATCAATGTCTGCAGCTTTAGCAAATGTAGATTCTATAGTTGTAACTCCATTTGACAAACCATACGAAAATCCTACAGATTTCTCTGAACGTATTGCTCGCAACCAGCAACTTCTCCTCAAGGAAGAAGCTCATTTCGACAAAATAGTTGACGTAGCAGGCGGTTCTTACTTTGTAGAAACACTCACAGAGGCATTGGCACAGCAAGCATGGAAACTCTTCCTCGAAGTGGAAGAAAATGGTGGTATGCTGAAAGCTGCTCTTGAAGGAAAAGTTCAAGAAACAATTAATGCAACAAACGCAACTCGCCATGCAAATGCAGCTAAGCGTAAGGAATTTATGCTCGGTACAAATCAATTCCCTAACTTTACTGAAAAGAGTGAAGGCAAGACAGCATTAGCATGTCAGTGTCCTTGTCAGTGCAAGTGCGGAGAAGAAACAGGTATCCCAGCTCTTAATTTTGACCGCTTGTCTTCTGATTTTGAAGCACTCAGACTTGCTACAGAATCAGCTCAGAAGCAACCAGTTGCCTTCATGCTTACAATTGGTAATCTAGCAATGCGTCAGGCAAGAGCACAATTCTCTTGCAACTTCCTCGCTGCAGCCGGCTACAAGGTGGTTGATAATCTTGGCTTTACAACAGTGGAAGAAGGCATAGAAGCTGCAATGAAGGCAAACGCAGACATCGTAGTACTTTGTTCTTCTGACGATGAATATGCAGAATATGCAATCCCTACATTCAAGGCCCTTAACGGACGTGCATTGTTTATAGTAGCAGGTGCTCCTGCATGTATGGAAGACCTTCAGAAAGAAGGAATTGAGAACTTTATACATGTTCGTAGCAATCAACTCGAGACTCTCAAGAAGTATAACGAATCACTTGGCATCAAATAAGGAGGATAAATTATGGCAAGAATTAACTTTAACAACATAGACATCCACTCTGGAATAACAGCAAAGTGTGGTAAAGAATGGCAAAAGGAAGCTGAGATTACTGCCAACTGGAGAACTCCTGAGCAGATAGACATTCAGCCAGTATATACAAAAGAGGATTTGGAAGGCATGGAACATTTGGATTTCGCAGCAGGTATTCCTCCATATCTTCGTGGGCCTTATTCAATGATGTATCCGTTCCGTCCTTGGACAATACGTCAGTATGCAGGATTCTCAACTGCAGAAGAGTCAAACGCATTCTATCGTCGTAATCTTGCTTCAGGTCAGAAGGGACTATCAGTAGCATTTGACCTCCCAACACATCGTGGTTATGACCCTGATAACGAGCGCGTAATTGGTGATGTAGGCAAGGCTGGTGTTTCTATCTGTAATCTTGAAAATATGAAACGCCTCTTTGAGGGTATTCCTTTGGCAAAGATGTCAGTATCAATGACAATGAACGGAGCCGTACTCCCAATCCTTGCATTCTATATCAATTCAGGACTAGAACAAGGTGCAAAACTTGAGGAAATGGCTGGAACAATCCAGAACGATATCCTTAAGGAGTTCATGGTTCGTAATACATACATTTACCCACCTTCATTCTCAATGAAGATTATTGCCGACATTTTTGAGTTTACTTCTCAGAAGATGCCTAAGTTCAACAGCATATCAATTTCAGGTTATCACATGCAGGAAGCTGGTGCTACTGCAGATATCGAACTTGCTTACACATTGGCAGATGGTATTGACTACCTACGTGCTGGTATCAATGCAGGTATTGATGTTGATGCATTCGCACCACGTCTGTCATTCTTCTGGGCAATCGGCATGAACCACTTCATGGAAATTGCAAAGATGCGTGCAGGACGTCTGCTGTGGGCTAAGATTGTGAAGAGTTTCGGTGCTAAGAATCCTAAGTCAATGGCATTGCGTACACACTCACAGACATCAGGATGGTCTCTTACTGAACAAGACCCATTCAACAATGTAGGTCGTACTTGTATTGAAGCAATGGCTGCAGTGCTTGGTCATACTCAAAGTCTTCATACAAATGCGCTTGATGAGGCTATTGCCCTTCCTACAGATTTCTCTGCTCGTATTGCACGTAATACACAGATTTATATCCAAAACGAGACTCAGGTTTGCAAGCATATCGATCCTTGGGCTGGTTCATATTATGTAGAGACACTCACTAATGAACTCATTGATAAAGCATGGGCACATATCCAAGAAATTGAGAAACTCGGTGGTATGGCAAAGGCAATCGAAACGGGTCTTCCTAAGATGCGTATTGAAGAAGCCGCAGCTCGTACTCAGGCTCGTATTGACTCTGGTACTCAATCAATTATTGGCGTGAATAAATATCGTCTTGATCACGAAGACCCTATTGATATTCTTGAAATTGACAATACTGCAGTACGCAAGCAACAAGAAGAAAGTCTTGCAAAGGTACGTGAAAATCGCGACGAAGAAGCATGTAAAGCTGCACTCGCTGAAATCACTGCTTGTGTTCAGGAATTTAAGGATGGTAAGAAGAGTGAGAAGAATCTCCTTGACCTTGCAGTCAAAGCCGCTGGTCTGCGATGCACTCTTGGGGAAATATCTGACGCCTGTGAGGCTGTAGTAGGTAGATATAAAGCAATTATTAGAACAATAAGTAACGTGTATTCATCAGAAAGTAATAATAGCGACCTCTTCAAGCAGGCATGTGCTGCAACAGAGGAATTTGCCAAGGATAATGGTCGTCGTCCTCGTATCATGATTGCCAAGATGGGCCAGGATGGACATGATCGTGGTGCTAAGGTTTGTGCAACTGGTTATGCAGACTGTGGATTTGATGTAGATATGGGACCTCTCTTCCAGACTCCTGCAGAGGCAGCAAGACAGGCTGTAGAAAATGACGTGGATGTATTGGGCGTAAGTTCACTTGCTGCTGGTCATAAGACATTGATCCCACAAGTTATTGATGAACTCAAAAAACTTGGTCGTGACGATATCCTTATCATTGCAGGTGGTGTGATTCCTGCACAGGATTATAACTTCCTATATGATGCAGGTGTGGCTTGCATATTCGGTCCTGGTACATCTATCAGTTATTCTGCAATTGAGATTATGAAGATTCTCAACAAGGAGTAATTGACGTGTTTAGATTGAAATAGGCGTTTTAAAAAGTTTAGTCTTAAACTTAAAAAACATATTTAAAGAAAGGAGTCTCAAATGGAGGCTCCTTTTGGCTATATGAAAATCAGCAATAAAGTGTCACAAATAAAAAGATACAATCTTTTTTTGTTATTTGGAATAATTAT
>JAGHSE010000427.1 GCA_018066015.1 Candidatus Colivivens equi | reverse complement strand
TCTCTCTGCCTTCTCTGCAAAGTCTCAGCACACATCGTAGATGGGCGAGATTTTGTTATAAAAGTAATTATTCAAACTTGTTTGTAATAAGGACTTTAATAACTAAATCGTACCAGCAAAGCTGGCTAAGTCGCCTCTGCGTGAGATAAAAAGAATAAAATTTACGAGTAATTTACGGGTAATTTACGGGCATTTACGTTAAAATAATATATATTGTAGTTGTAGTTTTCTAACGCGAAAATAAAAGTTTTATGTTACGCAGATATACAAATGAAGTAATGATAGGCAATCTGCCACTGGGAGGAGAAAACCCCATTAGAGTACAATCAATGACAACACTCCCCACCACAGACACACAGGGGTGTATCGCCCAGATAAAACGAATAGTAGATGCAGGAGGAGAATATGTACGTCTTACCACACAGGGAGAACGCGAGGCACTCAATCTGAAGAACATAAAATCAGGACTGTTGCGCGACGGATATGACGTACCCCTAATTGCAGACGTCCATTTCAATGCAAGGGTAGCAGACATTGCCGCCCTTTATGCCGACAAGGTACGCATAAATCCAGGCAATTATATAGACCCAGCACGCAAATTCCTACATTTAGAATATACAGATGAAGAATACACCTCCGAACTGAAACGCCTAGAAGACAGATTTGTCGCCCTTCTCAATATCTGCAAAGCACACCACACAGCAATACGCATAGGAGTAAACCATGGATCGTTGTCAGATAGAATCATGAGCCGATACGGCGACACACCAGCAGGTATAGTAGAAAGTTGCATGGAGTTTTTGAGAGTATGCGTGAAACATAATTTCAAAGACGTAGTAGTAAGCATCAAAGCCAGCAACACAATAGTCATGGTAGAGTCAGTCCGTCGCCTAGTCCGAGAAATGGACAAATCCGATATGCACTTCCCCCTACATTTAGGAGTGACAGAAGCAGGAGAAGGAGAAGACGGCAGATTAAAATCAGCAGTAGGCATAGGCACATTACTTCTTGACGGCATAGGCGACACCATAAGAGTTAGTCTGAGCGAAGCCCCCGAGAAAGAAATACCCGTAGCATACGGAATATTACAAGCAACACACACGCGCATCACACACACAGAATTTATATCGTGTCCAGGATGTGGACGTACACTCTACAACCTGCAAGACACCATACAGCAAATTAAACACACATTCGCAGAAGTGACAGACCCCCAACTACGCCTGGGCCATCTGTCACATCTTAAGATAGCAATCATGGGATGTATAGTCAATGGTCCAGGCGAGATGGCAGATGCAGACTATGGCTATGTAGGCGCAGCAGCAGGAAAAATCAGTCTATACAAAGGCAAGGAATGCGTAGAAAAAAATATACCCCAATCCCAAGCAGTAGAAAAATTAATTGAATTGATAAAAAAATATGCCACACCAGGCTAATTCGTCCCCAACGAGGGAAGACAATTTTCCTCACCCAGAGGCATCAACTATTTCTAAGTCCCCTCAGTTCCTGCATTTTCGGCCTCACCTCAGCATAGTTCAAACAAGTTTGACTCTGCATTCGGTTCGTTGAAAATTCGGTTCGTTGAAAATTCTTTGCGTCTCTCTGCCTTCTCTGCAAAGACTCAGAGTACATCTATGATGTACTGAGATTCACAGGGGAGCATAGTATAGAAAACTTGTTTTATACAAATATGCTACACTGTGGAGCTGAACAACAAAGTTGTCTGAGTCGCCTCTGCGTGAGGTATGTTTAAGTTTTTGAATTTTTCGTATTATTTTGTGTATTTCGTGGTAAAAAACTTTGCGTCTCTCTGCTTTCTCTGCGTGAGGTACCAGAGACTTGTTCATCGAACATTGCGTTTATAGTCATTTGTAGGTTGGCGCAGTCAACCCTGGGATGGAATAAACTATCAAGCAATGCGAGGTAAAATGCAGAGACTGAAACTTGTTCCAAATTCCAGCGCCTAGACATTAAAATGTAACTTTGTAACTTTGTAACCCCAAAAACGTCCACACGTGCATCACTGCAGATGTGGGAAAAAAATAATCTCTAATAATGTGAAAAAAAGAGCAATCATGTTTACTAATTCATTAAAAAATAATATATTTGTAAACTAAAACCTCTTTTATGGACATATTATTTCAAAAAATACGATTAGCAAGAAGACTTAGGCGACTGTCTATGAGTCAATTAGTCTCAGCAATGGGTAAAGATGCAGTCAGTAAGATGGCAATTTCAAAGATTGAACGAGGACAACTAAAACCATCCCTCAAGACACTTCAAAACATAGCAAATGTATGTAATGTACCAATCGAGTTTTTCAGTTCTCCTAATCACAACATAGGAAAACTCAATTTCAGGTTCAGAGAAGGAACTCCTATTAAGAAGAAACATCAAGTTACAGCACAAGTCATTGATGCAATCAACAAATATATTGAACTACAGTCCAACACAATTGACGACACAATATTTGCAGAGCAAAAGAAACCTACAGCACTACACAATTATTTACAAGCAGAAGTCGCCTCCACCACTCTTCGCAAGAAATGGAACATAGGTATCCAACCTATATTTTCAGTTTATGAACTCCTCCAAAATCACGGCATTCGTATCATAGAAGTAGAAATAGACAACACCGATGTTGATGGCGTTTCTACCTTTGCTGATGGCACACCTTATATAATAATAAATACATTGGTAAATAAAACAGTAGAACGAAAACGATTCACAGCCCTTCATGAACTAGCACATTTGCTATTCATTATTAAACCCTTAAACGAACCAGCATTTAAGATATACCTCAAAAAACTTCCACAAATACCATATACCGTCACAGTCAAACCACCAACAGTTGAACGACTCTGCCACCGATTTGCAGGAGCCATGCTACTCCCAGAACAAGCTATTCTGCGCCGAATAGGAACCTGTCGCACGAACATCTCAATGGAAGAATTCATTAGTATTCACGAAATGTACGGAATCAGCATAGCCGCAACCATCCACCGCCTTCACGACCTCCGTATCATTGACGATGATTACTATAATCACCTCTTTGATAATGTTATTAAACCCAATTATATGGAAACCGGCTGGGGCACATTCCCCATCCAGGAAAAAGCCGAGATGAAGAACCTTTTAAAAATAAGAATAGATAACGAAATAAAAGAATAAAATAATTAGAAAAAAATTAATATGAAGACGAATACCGAAATAAAACTATTTGAAGACAGACAAGTGCGAACGACATGGAACGAAGAGGAAGAACAATGGTATTTTTCCATTGTTGATGTGGTTGAGGTCCTTACTGATAGCGCAGATCCAAAACAGTATATCAAGAAGATGAAGGTTCGTGAACCCGAACTTAGTTCTAGGTGGGGTACAATTTGTACCCCTACTGAAATGAATGCAAAAGACGGAAAACGATATCGCACTCAAGCTGCCTCAATTGAAGGAATATTTCGTATCATCCAAAGCATTCCATCACCAAAGGCAGAACCGTTCAAACTATGGATGGCACAAGTGGCATCCCAACGCCTCGACCAACTAGCAGACCCAGAGCGCAGCATCAACCAGGCGCTCAAAGACTACAAACGCCTTGGCTACAGCGACAACTGGATAAACCAACGCCTCAAGAGCATCGAGATACGCAAAGACCTCACTGACCAGTGGAAGCACCATAATGTTCAGGAAGGAACGCAATATGCCACTCTCACCGACATAATTTATCAGACATGGGCAGGCAGGACTGCCAAGCAATACAAACAACTCAAAGGGCTTAAGAAAGAAAACCTGCGCGACAATATGACCAATGAGGAACTCGTCCTCAACATGCTAGCAGAACTCTCCACTACCAGTATCACAAAGGCAAAAGACCCACAGACAATTGAGGACAACAAGCAGTGTGCTGCCGAAGGTGGCAATGTTGCCCGGGTTGCCAGAGAAGAGCTGGAGTCCAAGACAGGCAAATCAGTCGTCTCACCCCTAAGCGCACAACGCTTCTTTGAAGGACAGAAACCCAAAGAGATTGATGATAACGAAATAAAAGAATAAAATAATTAGAAATGATTGTTTATATTTGCAAACAAGAAAGAAAAATGTGTAGCACAGTGATTTGAATAATAAACAAAAAAAAGCCTCTCCGAAGAGGGGCAATAGGATAAAAATCCTTCGGCATATAGCCTTATTGCGATAAGATGTAGAAATCTTATGATGCAAAGATAGACAAAAACTAAATACAAACCAAATAAAAATAATAAAAATTTATGAAAAAGCGAATTTTAGGCATTGACACTGGAACAAATAGCCTCGGCTGGGCTGTTGTTGACAAACACGAAGATGGTTCATATAGCCTAGTAAAAAAAGGTAGCCTCATCTTTCAGGAAGGCGTCAAGGTAGAAAAAGGAATTGAGTCTTCAAAGGCTGCAGAAAGGACTGAACACAGAGCTACAAGAAAGCATTATTTCCGTAGAAGATTAAGGAAAATTGAAGTCTTGAAAGTTCTTGTGAAATACAATTTATGCCCAAAACTTTCAGATGATGACCTTAAACTTTGGCATACACAAAAACTCTACCCAAAGAATGAAGCCTTTATGCATTGGCAAAAGACGAACGAGAACGAAGACAAAAACCCATATACATATAGACATATCTGCCTTCATGAAAAACTCAACTTGAATGAAGAAAGTGATAGATTTATTTTAGGTCGATGCCTATATCATTTGGCTCAACGTCGTGGATTTCTCAGTAATCGTTTGGACGGGAGTGAAGACACTGAGGAAAATGGAAAGGTGCGCACTTCTATTTCTCAATTGTCAGATGTTATGCAGAGTGCCGATTGTGAATATTTAGGAGACTATTTCTATACTCTATACAAAGAATACGGCAACAAGATACAGATTAGAAACCGATATACTGATAGGGAGGAACATTATAAAAAAGAATTTGATGCTATTTGTGCCAAGCAACAATTGCCAGATGGAATGAAAGAAGAGCTCAACAGAGCACTATACTTCCAACGCCCGTTAAAGTCGCAACGAAAAGGAGTTGGCAGATGTACGATGGAAAAGAGCAAACAACGTTGTGCTGAATCTCATCCAGATTACGAAGAATTCAGAATGTGGTCTTATATTAATAATATTAAGGTAAAAGGGCCACATGATCTGGAACTGCGTCCACTTTCTAATAACGAAATAAATCTTATCCTACCGAAGTTTCTTCGTAAATCCAATTTTGATTTTGAAGAGATTGCAAAAGCAATAGCAGGTAGAAATAATTACCAATACATCCAAGACAGTGGCGACAGACCTTATAAATTTAATTACCGTATGACACAGTCTGTATCTAGTTGTCCTACGATATACTATTTCACAAAGGTATTTGGTGAAGATTGGCGCAACGCTATTGCAGAGAGTTATACATTGAATTCCAAAGCCAATAGTACTGTCAAGTCTGTTGACGAAATGGTTAACGATGTTTGGAACGTTCTTTATTCATTCTCCTCAATTGATAAACTGAGAGAGTTTGGAAAAGACAAACTACAATTAGATGACGAGAGAGCAGAGAAATTTTCAAAGATTAAATTGCCAAAAGGCTTTGCCAGCCTAAGCCTTTGTGCTTTGCGAAAAATACTGCCATTCCTGAAGATGGGAATTATATATTCTCGAGCAGCGATGCTTGCTAATATTCCTACTATAATCGGCAAGGCAACATGGGAACGTGAC
Source organism: Candidatus Colivivens equi (assembly GCA_018066015.1). Classification (GTDB taxonomy): domain Bacteria; phylum Bacteroidota; class Bacteroidia; order Bacteroidales; family Bacteroidaceae; genus Colivivens; species Colivivens equi. The sequence continues at coordinate 4,621 of JAGHSE010000427.1, read as the reverse complement.
AAAAAGTGGCTTTTGAATGAATTAATACAAATCATGGATGGTCTTGATACCAAAAGAGGCAAAATGCAATGCACACTCGACTCCTGTATTAAAGATATCATTAGCAATAACTATGATTTGAAGCCTGGTGCAACAGAAAGACTTTATCATCCGTCAATGATAGAGACCTATTCTGATGCGAAAATGGTAAATGGAGTATTCCAATTAGGGTCCCCTCGAACTAATGCCATACGCAATCCTATGGCAATGCGCTCTCTGCATCAGTTAAGGAAAGTTATAAATCTCTTGTTGAAGGAGAAAGTAATAGACAATTCTACAGAAGTACATATTGAATACTCTCGTGAGCTGAACGATTCCAATATGCGTCAGGCAATTGCATCATATCAAAAGAAGCAAGAAACCAAGCGAAAGGAGTATGCTGACAGGATAGTGGCACTCTATAAAGAAGAAACCGGTAAGGACGTCATACCTACTAATGACGATATTCTAAAATTCCAACTATGGGAGGAACAAGAACACATCTGTCTTTACACAGGTAACCAAATTGGCATTGCTGACTTCATCGGTCCAAATCCAAAATATGATATTGAGCACACAATTCCACGTAGTGTAGGCGGAGACTTTACAAAAGAAAACCTCACTTTGTGCGAAAGTGCATTTAACCGAAATGTCAAAAAGGCACAGATTCCTTCACAATTAGCCAACCATGACGACATTCTCGCTCGAATAGAATGTTGGAAGGAACAATATGAAAGGTTAATGAGAGATATAGATAAACTTCGCAAACGGTCAAAAGGGTGCACTACAAAACAGGCAAAAGATTTAGTCATTCGTAAACGACACGAAAAGGAACTTGAAAGAGACTATCTCAGGGGTAAGTATCAAAGATTCATAATGACAGAAATTCCTGAAGGTTTTGCTCGCCGCCAAGGAGCCGGAATTGGCCTTATCTCCAAATATGCAGGACTTTATCTAAAATCAATTTTTCACGATTCTGATAATAGAAATCGTAGTAATGTATTTGTTGTAAAAGGTGCTACAACAGCCGAGTTCCGTAAAATGTGGGGAATTCAGAACGAATACGATAAAAAGTCACGCGACAATCATGTCCACCATTGCATTGATGCCATAACAATCGCTTGTATTGGCCATAACGAGTATAATCAGTTAGCATACTATTATCATCAGAGAGATGATTACGAGCACGGAACAGCGGATAAGCCAACATTTCCGAAGCCTTGGTGCACGTTTGCAGAAGATATGAAAAATCTCGAAAAAGAAATACTTATAGTTCATTCGACTCCTGACAATATGCCAAAGAAGACAAGAAAATACATTAAGACATCAAAAGGTAAATTCCTTGCACAAGGTGATACTGCAAGAGGTTCTCTACATAACGACAAATATTATGGGGCAATTGAAAGAGATGGAGAGGTAAGATATGTCTTACGAAAAGAGCTCTCTCAATTAAAAGAAGGTGACGTGAATAATATTGTTGATGATGTTGTCAGAGAAAAAGTGCAACGTGCGATTCGTGACAAAGGTTTTGTAGCAGCAATTGCGGGGGAAATCTATATGAATGAAGAAAAAAGGATTCTTATCAAAAAGGTTAGATGCTATGCCACATCTGTTTCTGATCCTTTGCATATAAGCAAACACCGTGATGCATCATTAAAAGAATATAAGCAACAATTTCATGTTACCACAGATGGTAATTATTGTACTGCAATCTATGAAGGAATTGTTAATGGTAATGTAAAGCGTACATACAAAATTGTTAATCTGCTTGAAGCATCATCATATTACAAAACGAGTGCAAAAGATAAACGCGATAAACTGATTGTACCAGCAGAGAAAGATGGCTTGAAATTCAGATGTGTTGTTAAATCTGGCACTCAGATTATTGTACTTCAAACTGATGATGAAAAATTAGATTTGTCGGATGTTGGTTCAATATCAAAACGTCTATATTTTGTAGCAATAATACAGAAGGATGGACGAATTGTATTGAGACATAGTGCGGAGGCACGTGAAGCATCCGCTCTGAAAGCTGAACGAAGGGCTGGTGCTTATGTGGAAGGTGAAGCATATCGCCCAGAGATATCATTTAGTCTATCAAACTTTCATGCTCTCGTTGAAGGATATGATTTTCGTATCAACGAACTAGGCCAAATATCATTAATGTAGTTGCTAATTATGCTGAAGCGTTCTCTTGTCTTTACATCGCCTGTAATGTTGTCACTGAAAAATAACCAACTGGTGGCTACATATAAAGATATGCCTGATGTAATAAAAACAGTGCCGATTGAAGATATCGGCACTATACTGATTGAAAGTCAAATGACATCAATAACAATGCCATTGATCAATGCTTTGGCTGATTCAAATGTGTGTTGCATTATATGTAACAGGAAGGACATGCCAAATGTAATGTTACAACCATTTGACTCTAACAATACACAATGTGAAACGCTTCATAATCAGATTGCAATAGGGAATGTACTGAAAAAGCAATTATGGAAACAAATAATTGAGGCAAAGATTCGCAATCAGTCACTTCTTCTATGTAAATTAGGTAAAAATGGGGGCTTATTGAAGCCACATTACTGTAATGTTAAAAGTGGAGATAGTGATAATCGAGAAGGACAGGCCGCCAAATTATACTGGTCAGAACTATTTGGAAACAATTTTGTCAGAGACAGAGATTCCGATGGAGTTAATTCATTGCTTAATTATGGCTATTCGATTCTTAGGGCAGCAACAGCAAGAGCAATCGTATCGTCTGGATTATATCCAGGACTTGGCCTTTTTCATCACAATCGTAGTAACGCCTTTCCTCTGGCAGACGACCTAATGGAACCATATCGTCCCTATGTTGATGAAATTGTATATGGCTTATTCCAAGAAGGCAATTCCAGTTTAACAAAGTCAACAAAAATAGACTTAATACATACTTTATATTGTGATACTAAATTCGGAAAAGTGACTCGTCCACTAAGCGTTGGACTATCCTTTACGACGGCATCACTCGTTAGATGTTTTAACAAGGATGCCTCTGTTATTGATTTCCCAGTGATGAAATGAGCGAACTTCGCCTAAATGCATATAGAATAATGTGGCTGTTTGTTATGTTTGATTTGCCTACTAATACAAAAAAAGAACGTAAAGACTCAGCCAAATTTCGCAAAGATTTAGAAAAAGACGGATTTGCGATGCACCAATTCAGTGTCTACATTAGATACTGTGCATCCCTCGAAAGCGCAAACGTACATATCAAACGGATAAAAGGTTTTGTTCCAGAAAAAGGAAAAATCAGTATAGTAATGATAACAGACAAGCAATATGCTGGAATTATTAACCTTTGGGGAGCTATTGAAAAAAAATCTCGTCCAACACCTATGCAATTGGAATTTTTTTAATATATTTGCATCATATTCTACATTCAATGGTCCACTTCATATCAGTTAGTAGTTTTATAACAGGCTGATGTATTGATAGAAACAAGCTATATGTTGTGGTTTGATGTAGAAACAAGATAAGAAGCAACTGACATCTTTGTATTACGAACTTGGTTAACGTTGTGGTTTGATGTAGAAACAAGATAAGAAGCAACTACTCAAAGCTTTATGATAATGCCATTAGAGTTGTGGTTTGATGTAGAAACAAGATAAGAAGCAACTTAGTTGTAGGGTCAATAATTGCAATAGAGTTGTGGTTTGATGTAGAAACAAGATAAGAAGCAACAAATAAGAATTTTTGTCATTTGTGGTAGGGTTGTGGTTTGATGTAGAAACAAGATAAGAAGCAACGGAATGTTATGTCAAAACAGATTGATGTTTGTTGTGGTTTGATGTAGAAACAAGATAAGAAGCAACTTCTGTATGGGCTCGGTAAACCGACCCATGTTGTGGTTTGATGTAGAAACAAGATAAGAAGCAACGAAAACTTTACGTACTATATTTTGAGGTAAGTTGTGGTTTGATGTAGAAACAAGATAAGAAGCAACCATAACATTCCATTCACGTCTATAATTCTCGTTGTGGTTTGATGTAGAAACAAGATAAGAAGCAACACAGTCCTAAATATTGTTTTGAAGCCTACGTTGTGGTTTGATGTAGAAACAAGATAAGAAGCAACGAAATCTGCAAATTCCTTAACTTTGATATGGTTGTGGTTTGATGTAGAAACAAGATAAGAAGCAACGTAAAGCAGACATTTTAGTAGTATCTGCACGTTGTGGTTTGATGTAGAAACAAGATAAGAAGCAACTGACCATTTCTTCCAAATTTACCACAACGGTTGTGGTTTGATGTAGAAACAAGATAAGAAGCAACCCAACCTGCTCCACAAGAGGATTTAATGGGGTTGTGGTTTGATGTAGAAACAAGATAAGAAGCAACGGCTAAAAGATTAGTAAAATGTCTGGATGGTTGTGGTTTGATGTAGAAACAAGATAAGAAGCAACAAATAGCGAGAAAATTGCGAGAGAAGTTTGGTTGTGGTTTGATGTAGAAACAAGATAAGAAGCAACTTTGTTAAAATTAAATAATTTAAGATACTGTGATAATTTCCAAACTTTCTCAAGGAAAAATTGAACATTTATCGAATTAGTTGATTTGTA
>JAGHSE010000206.1 GCA_018066015.1 Candidatus Colivivens equi | reverse complement strand
CATTATTTATTATATACGCGCGCGGAAAAGACATTTCTTTTTTTGATTTTTGACACAAAAATATTAACTTTGCAGATAAATTATAAAACACAATAACATGATGAGCAATGACTCCTTATCTAGGTTTATAGCAACATTGATGTATCTCACGATAACACTCAATCTGTTTGCAGTACGCACTACTTATACATTTGTAGGTATAGATTGGTCTTCAAAGATTGGAACGGTTAAGTTGGACAGTAAGACTGATGGTTGGGTATCAAATAAGAACGCAACAGATTATAACGCCGGATATACTGACGCTCAAGGTAGGCTATATAATTGTGGAGTAGGAACAAAGACCTCAACCAGTGGAGCAGGTGCAACCTCTGTATTGAACTTTAATAATGTCAGCAGAATAGTAGTCAATTACTGTCAAAATTCATCAAAAGGCAAAGGTTCCATAAATATCCAGATTGGTGACAACGCAAAACAATCTCTGACCATAATGAGACCTCAGACGAGTGGTAGCGGAATGTATAACCGCGGCACGGAATTCATTATTGATAATCATAGTGGTAAGATAACTTTTTCTGTTGACTGTACAGAAAATAGTATTTATATCAACACTATTACTATTTATGCAGATAATGGCAGCAGTCATAATCCTGATCAAGGAGATGATGTAATGTGGGTTGTTACAGACCCTTCAGAACTCCAAACAGGTGACATCGTAATGTTTGGTGTCAGCAATCCAAATGTCAATCTTGTGATGGGGTATTTTGATGAAAGCAAAAGCCAGCACAACATTCGTGCAGAAAAGGCAACATACAGTCAGGACCGCACTATCGTAAACAGAATCAACCCTGCATTCGAATATACCGTAGAACGCCGAGGTGATGACGTTGCATTCCTTGATGCAGCAGAATGGTACCTCGTTGCAAACGGAGGTAATCCAAACAAAGGTAACAACAACTATCTTGCAGTATGGGACAAAGCCGTCAGTGATAGTTATGGTGATTTCGGTTATTGGCATATCTCTATTGCCGATGATTATTCAGCCAAAATAACCAATATCGGACACTCACGCTCCAACACAATCATGTATAATCCCAACAAAACAGCTGGTACTGATATTTTTGCATGCTATTCCGACACATCCCACTTCACCCTACCTGTCATCTACAAACTACACGGGAAGAATGCTACTGCACCTAATATCATCACCACAGATTTTGAAGGTCATGAAACAAAAATGCAGATATTAGACAACGATGAGTTCTGTATTGTGGATGGAGACTATAAGGAATTCGCCATTACGCGCAATATCAACAATGTTCGTACAACATATTTGCGTACATTTCTGACCGACAATTTACAAGCAATATATCTGCCTCTCTCACTTAGTGTCACAAATGACCTTGCCGATTTCAATGTCTATGCCATTCAATCAGTTACTTCATCTTCTATCAACCTTACTCACCTCACATCTGGAATGACAGAAGCCAACACTCCATATATCATCCAACCAAAATATGAAGGCAGTCACATCATCACACCTGCAAATAAAACACTCAATGCAACTCACGAGACAATAATGCAAACATCACAATTTGACATAATCGGTACATACCACACTATCACATTTGGTGATATCAACGAAGACTGGTATGCCCTCAAAGATGGTAAATTTGTAAAAGCAGCATCAGGAGCCACCCTACTCCCTTTTAGATTCTATATCAAAGTTCCTAAGACTGCTCTCGTCAAAGAAACTCTCGACATCAATGTCAACAATGAAGTTGACGGAATATCACTACCAAAGAATAATTTGCAACAAAATTCCACAACCACATACGACATATCTGGAAAAAAAATAAATCCAGAACTAAACCATACTACTCTTGGATTATACATCATCAACGGCAGAAAAACACCAGCTCTTCATCGCTGATATAACAGCAAATTTACAGATAATAGGATAGAGGCAATTCTATGCTACATCTTTGTTGCTTAGTGGGTAATGCGTGGTCCGGGTAGTAATGGGTTGTGGTTTGATGTAGAAACAAGATAAGAAGCAACTTTGTTAAAATTAAATAATTTAAGATACTGTGATAATTTCCAAACTTTCTCAAGGAAAAATTGAACATTTATCGAATTAGTTGATTTGTA
>JAGHSE010000261.1 GCA_018066015.1 Candidatus Colivivens equi | reverse complement strand
TTATATTTTTGTGAAATAGTCCTATTTTTATTTGTGTATAATGATGAGAAATAAAGAGAAGAAAGAGAAGGCTCTAAAGATTTTGAACTATTGGAAGATCAGTGAAATGCTAGAGCAAAATGAGTTTCCCAAGATATCCAGAGACAAAAAAGATAGTAAATCTGTTACCAAAAGGTTAGTGCAGTGGTGTGATGATACAAATATCATAGATCACATAGAAAAAGATGACAAGAATGACAATCAGCTAAGTATTAAGGGTGATACTATTAGTTGTTGTTGTGTCAAAGTCGACAAAAATAGTATTGCTGAATACTTAATGTCCCAAAGTGGTACTGACTCTCCTAATAAAGTATTTACTGAGAAAATTGCTTTATTTGCTTTTAAGGTAGACTTAAATGGAATGTATGTAAAAAATTCATTTCGTTTATCTCCTCTTCTTTGGGCTACTAATGAAATATTCGATAAGAAAACAGCCTTGTCACCCAGGGCTTATGACACTCAGAATGAAACTATTGAAAAGTTGTTTTGTGCTGTAGATGATCCTATTTTAGAGTCTGCTGAGTTTGCCAAAATTAAGAAGGATTTAGTATCTTTAGTTCCTAAAGATTGTGCCTACGAAGAATCGTATTATTTTGAATATAAAAGATATAAAAGTGAAAATCAGAAAAATCAAGATGATGATGCAGATGACTGTACACAGTTGCAAATGTCGTTCTTTGCAAAAGATCTTGAATCGTTTTCTAATATATTGACAGAATCAAATACCGATTCTGAATATCAGTCGTTGATAGTAGATTACATTGTTTCAAAACTGGAAGAAGAGAATACTCAAAACAAAGAGAATAAGGTTCATATATCCCCTCTTGTCAAATCAGAAGAAACAGACAAGAGCAAAAAGGATAATGATCTTAAAAGATTGCACAATTTATTTTGTGAGTGCTTGGATGTGAATAACGCTCCATTGGGAAAATGGCCTTCTCAGTATTCTCCTTCCCTAATGCAGCAGGTGGCAATTAATCTAGCAATAAAAGAAAAAGATGGACATGCTCCAATTTTTTCTATTAATGGACCTCCAGGGACAGGCAAAACAACACTCTTAAAAGAGATTATTGCACATAACATTGTATCAAGAGCCATTCTATTGTCAAAATACGAAGTTGCGGATGATGCTTTTGAAGCAAATTCTTTTGAAGATGGCACAGAATTAAATGGAGGGTATTATAAGTTTGCTTCAAGATTTTATTCGTTTAAGGATGACAAAATCAACCAGTACGGAATTTTAGTATGTTCCTGCAACAACACTGCTGTAGAAAACATCACTAAGGAGCTTCCTGCTAATATTGAAATAAACAAAACAAATGAAGCTATTTGTCTGTTTAATGTGAATGATCAAAATAAAGAGATTTATTTTACTAATCAGGCAAAAAAACAGAAAGAGGCATTTGAAAAAGGAGGAAATGAGATAACAGATAATAAAATTCCTTGGGGCGTTATATCTGCTCCATTAGGAAGAGTGTCTAATGTTGGAACCTATTGCGTTAATGTCATTAATAGCATAGTAAAAAGCAAGGAATATAGGGGACCGAATAATTTTGTGAATTCCTATCTTGAGTCTCGAAAAAACTTTCTTACTCAGTTGGAGAAAGTTAGAAAAATGCAGAAAGAGATACATGATGTAAGTCTGCTACAAATTGAGATTAATAATAAAGGAATAGACTCGTATCCGACTGAAGCTGAGGTATCAAAAGCCCAAAACGATATTCGAGAATTAAGCAATAAGAAAGATGTTTTAGCTCAAGAGATAGCTCTTCTAAAAGCTAAACAAACAGGATTTATTTCATTTCTAAAAAGGCTGTTTGGAAAAAATACCGATTTGGAACTGAATGAAAAGATTCGTCAGTTAAATGAAATCATGCTTGAGGTAAAAAAATCAAGTGGGGTGATTAGATTGGCTGAAAATGTAAAGAGAATCAGGAGATTATTCCATAAAGAAAAGGAAAATCAGTTGATCAACACAGAATTTTTAGAGGGGTTCAGTAGAAATGAAAAAGAGGCTCATACTACAAATCCGTGGTTCACTGACGAATATGATGCTGAACGTATTAAATTATTTTTCTATGCAGTTCAACTTCATAAATATTTTATTTTGTCGTCTTCAAAAATTCGTCAAAACCTCATAAATTTTTCGATTCTTCAAAATAAGTATAAGGATGACAATGAAGATATCAAAAAAATGAGTAGTAAAGACAAAGACAAATCTTTCAGTACTTTGTTGCAGTCTGTTTTTCTACTTACTCCTGTAATCTCATCAACTTTTGCATCCGTAGGCAAATTTCTACAACATATAAAGAAGCCAGAATCATTAGGCACATTAATTATTGATGAAGCGGGTCAGGCCCAGCCGCATAATGCAATTGGAGCTTTAATGAGATGCAGAAAAGCAATAATTGTAGGAGATCCACAGCAGATAGAACCTGTTGTGACAATCTCTGGTATTTATTTTAGAATAAATAATGACAAAGAATTAGATCTCTATAAGAGCAGTAAAATATCGGTACAGACTTTTGCTGACTCTATTAATCCTTATGGAGCAATGTTGGATGAACATACGTGGGTTGGATGTCCATTAAAGGTTCATCGTCGTTGTCTTTCCCCTATGTTTGATATTTCTAATGAATTATCTTACGGAAATTCAATGGTAAATCAAACTCGTAGTCCAGAAGACAATCCTAAAAACGACATTGAATTTATACATAAAGAATCTCTTTGGGTAACAACTAATGGATCTGAAGGAAGTGGAAAGAAAAATCATTTTGTAAAAGAAGAAGGAGAAGTAGTAATTAAGTTTTTGAAAAAAGTCCAAAACAAAGATAATTTGTTTGTAATCACTCCTTTCACTTCAATAAAAGAAGGGTTACAACGTATGGTGGTTGACATTTTAGGAGACGATTATAAGGGTTGGGCAAAGACATGTATTGGTACTGTTCATACTTTCCAGGGAAAAGAGGCAAATGAAGTCATTTTTATTTTAGGTTGTGATGAATCCTCTTCTTCTGGAGTTTTTGATTTCGTAAATTCTAACATTGTTAATGTTGCAGCTACGCGTGCAAAATTTAGGTTTTATGTTATCGGAAACAAAGATTTGTGGGCTAACAGAAATTCGAATCTTAATACGGTTGCAAAGCATATTACAAAAACCATTAATTCGGAGGATGTTGATGATATATTAGGGATTACAGCAGACTCTCCTAATCCGTTAGCTACAGAAAACACTTCAGAAAAAGTCATTGAAAATATAGACAAATCTGCTAATACAGCTGATGTAATCAACGGATTAGATGAAGGTAAGAATGATGAGATAGAGCACAAATTTCCAAAGATAGAAGCCCCTATTTGTCCAAAGTGTGGTAGTACAATGGTTAAAAAGAGAAATAGTGGCACAGGAGAACTATTTTGGGGCTGTCCAGAATACAAGAACGGATGCAGATATACTATCAATATTCCATCATAAATGGTACTTATTATTAGTGGAAAAGCAGACAGTGACGGGATGTAAATAATTCCGTCACTGTTTTTTCTGGTGTAGCTCACTTCTCAAGAATTATATCCTTACATTTAGAGAATATTGGATGATGACTATATGCGTAACCAGTACCGATTGGCACGTAGAATGTGCACTGGGAAAGAATACTGTTTGTAAATGTATTTTTCGGTATCTTTAAGTTCGTAAGGTCTTTTATTCTACAATGGATTTCCCTTAATTGAGAGCAACCTTGAAATACATTTGGTTTAAATTCAATAACAGATTCTGGTATATAAACAGATCTTAGACTTGTACATCCACTGAAAAGACCGTAATCTATAACTTTAACTAAACTTGGAATTTTAAGAGAAATCAGTTCGGGACAATCTTTGTATTTGCAACTTATTGTATGCCAATTTGTTCTGATTAAAACGGTAGAAAATGACGACTCTGATTCTGCTGAAGGCGGAACAAACGCGAATTTAACATTTTTAACTCTTATAAACAAATTGCCTCAACAATCAAATGTATTATTGTATTCTTTCTGTGTTTCAACTTATCATGTCTGTGTATCTTTGATAATAGAAAGAAAAATGCCATAGCGATTATCTCGCTATGGCACATCCTAATTATCACCATAGGATTACGCTTGGGTCTGTCGCAGATACCAATGGTCCTCCGACTGTGAAATGTGCTCCAAACTGGCAGTTGCATTTGTGACAAAGTGGCACAATGTACCAGTGGTTGTCATTAGGGTTGTCTAATTGAACATGTGCACCATCTGTTGCTTTAGCTAGCAGTTGGGTACAATCAACTCTATGACACCTATTGGCTTTCATTCCTGTTGCTTTTTCCCAGTAATCCAACCATGATGAGTAACCGAAAGGGGCGGGCCTTGCCCCCTCTCCTAAATTATGAACTTTGTATGTACTCATATAATTTGTATTCTATAGTTTTTGTACTTTACTACAACCTGTCCCTGTAGAATTAGGACTCTTCACTAAGCGGAGAGAATGCTGAGGAATTTATCCTCTTGGAGGAAATGGGTCTTTTCCATGAGAATCTCTTTCTCGAATTTGACCATTGCGACCGTGGATGAATAGTTCGGAATGCTGATTCTTGGAAATTTGACGAGCTGCAGCTATTGCATCAGACTGTTTGTCAAATGTAGATGTTAGCTTCGAATTTCCTTCGCCCTTAATGCCCCATTTTCCTCCTGCCGGAACAACATGTTGATTCTTTCCCATTTATTACACCTCCTTTCTGCGCCCAGTTTTGACAAACATGTCATAGCGCTTTATATTACCCATGCAAATATTAAGCCAGAGTCAAATTTCTGACAAAACAATGTCAACAACTGACAAATTGGCAATGTATAACATAATTCTTGTCGTATTTATGCATATTTAACGCAAATAATTGTCCAAGGTTTGAAATTATTTATTATCTTTGCAACGAAATTTTACAAAATATCAGATGTCATTATGTTATTGTCAGCCAAATTTGAAAACATTTACTCGTTTAACGAGGAAACGCGCATCTTGTTCACAGCCAGCAAGAGCGACCAATTGCCGTTGCAAGTGTCACGTGCGGAGAAGCGAGATGATATATCTGTGCTCCGCATGGGATTGATTTATGGTGCCAATGCTTCTGGAAAGTCAAACATCATAAAATGTTTGGCGATTATCAAGGAGTTTGCCTTGAATGGTTGGAGCAACCTCAAATATAATTACTTCAAGATGACTGATGAACCCCAAGAGCGTTCGAGTGTCGAATTGGAGTTCAAGGCAGACAACCAGTTCTTTGCTTATGGAGTAGCTTTCTCAAAGGGCGGCTTGCTTGAGGAATGGCTATATAAGACTGGCAGCCGCAATGACACCATGATCTTTGAGCGTAAACGCAATGGTGACAGTTGGGATAATACTATTGCACCTCAGTTCCTAAAAGATGAGGATGGACAATTCTTGAAGTTCCTGATTGACGGCACACCTACCAAGGGTACTTTCTTAAGTGAGTATATCAAGCGTA
>JAGHSE010000283.1 GCA_018066015.1 Candidatus Colivivens equi | reverse complement strand
GAACTATGGTGCTCGTATTTCACATTGGGATTATAATAATGAGACGCTATTTTCACCACGAGCCACAATAGCATTTATTCCAGCTGGTCACGAAGATTTACTATTTCGCTTTTCTACAGGTGTATATTATCAAGCCCCATTCTATAAAGAACTAAAAGACACCATTTGTTCTAATGGTAATTTCATAGTAAGACTAAATGAAGATATCAAGTCACAAAAATCCATACATTTTGTGTTTGGAACAGAATATAAATTCAGAATTGATAATCGACCATTCAAGTTCACAACAGAATTATATTATAAACTACTTTCAGATTTAGTTCCATTTAAGGTTGACAATGTACGAGTAATATATGCTGGTGAAAATTGCGCAAGTGGTTATACGGCAGGACTTGATTGTAAATTGTATGGAGAATTTGTTCCTGGTACAGATTCATGGGTTAGTTTTGGTCTAATGAAAACAGAAGAAAAAATTCAAGGAAAATGGAGCCCACGACCAACGGATCAGTTATTGAATTTTGGAATATTTTTCTCAGATTACTTTCCCAATACCGACAAATGGAAAATCAGTGTCCAAGGACATTATGCCAGCGGTTTGCCATTTGGAGCCCCATTTGCTGAAATATCAAATAAAAAGTTTAGATTTCCTGCATATCGACGTGTTGATATAGGTATTTCATATTGCTTAATCAAACAAGGAAGTATTCAGGCACGAAAGACCCATCTTAAAGATTTGTGGATAGGACTTGATGCATTTAATATACTTGATATATCCAACGTAAATAGTTATTACTGGGTTACAGATATTGCAAATCACCAATATGCAGTACCAAACTACTTGACAGGTCGTCAACTCAATGCAAGAATTTTGGTTGACTTATAATTTTTTATTATCTTTGCAACAAAGATTGAATAAATGGCAAAGGACGTTTCTTTTTGCAAGTTAATTATATTTCTTTTCATGGTGCTAATGTTAGTGCCAAGTGAAATAGTTGCAAAAAAGAAAAAAACAGTCGAAACAATAGTAAAAGAATATTTGCCAGACAGAATGCCAGAAAAAGCAAGTGCTGATAAGCATTTAAGTAGTACGTCAAAGCCAAAGAGATTCAGAAGTTCCAATTCGACCAGAAATATTGGTAATGGTATGCAAGGAATAGATGTTAGCCATTACCAAGGCACCATAAACTGGAGTGTGGTAGCCAAGAACAAAGATGTAGGCTTTTTGTATGTCAAAGCAACAGAAGGACAGTCATACGTTGATGATAAATATATGGCAAATATAAAAGGCGCCAAGCAATATGGTATCAAGGTTGGCAGTTATCATTTTTTCCGTCCAACGGTTGATCCAGAAACTCAATATAACCATTTTTTATCAGTAATGAAAGTCAGCGATCAAGATTTGTTACCACTTATAGATGTAGAAACAATATCAGGAGCTAGTAGTATAAATTCATTTCGACAAAAATTGCTGTTATTTTGCAGATTAGTAGCCCATGCCTTCAACGGACAGAAGCCTATTATATATACTGGCAAAAATTTTTATGACAAATATTTTGCATATAATTCAGATTTCAGTCAATATAAATTCATGATAGCATCATATATTGGAGATGAGCCAATACTAGCAGACAATGCCGATTATTTAATTTGGCAATATACAGGCAAAGGTACAATAAATGGTATCAAGGGCCATGTAGATAGGAGTTGCTTTATAGGAGTTCAT
>JAGHSE010000312.1 GCA_018066015.1 Candidatus Colivivens equi | reverse complement strand
TGAATGTATCTTATAAATGGTTGAAAGAATATGTGGACTTTGACATGAGTCCAGAGAAGGTGGCAGAGGCTCTCACTAGTGTTGGTCTTGGAGTAGAAGGCGTAGATGAAGTGCAGGCTATAAAAGGTGGACTAAAGGGCTTGGTGGTAGGTCAGGTTCTTACTTGTGAACCTCATCCTGATAGTGACCATATGCATGTTTGCACAGTAGATTTAGGACCTTCGTATAATGAAGGCAACCCAGAACAGATAGTATGTGGAGCCCCTAATGTGGCTGTAGGGCAAAAAGTTATAGTTGCCACTCTTGGAACTGTCCTATATGATGATGACAAGGAATTTAAAATTAAGAAATCCAAATTGAGAGGCGTGGAGAGTAATGGTATGATTTGTGCTGAGGATGAGATAGGGGTTGGAACCAGTCACGCTGGAATTATGGTTCTGCCTGATGATACTCCTGTTGGATTGGAGGCTGCAAAGTATTTCAAACTTGAGAGCGATTATATAATAAGTGTCGATATTACTCCTAATCATAGTGATGCATGTAGTCACTGGGGTGTTGCAAGGGATTTTTATGCTTATCTAAAACAAAATGGTTATGTTACAAGTTTGCATCGCCCATCTGTAGAGGCATTTAAGGTAGATAATAGCGATTTGAATATTGATGTTGAGGTCGTGCAACAAGAAGCATGTCCAAGGTATGTTGCGCTCACTGTAAAAAACTGTGAGGTCAAAGATTCTCCAAAATGGCTTCAGGATAAATTGAATGCTATTGGATTGCGCCCAATTAATAATATTGTAGATATCACGAATTATGTTATGATGGCATACGGGCAACCTTTACATTGCTTTGATGTGGATATGATAAAGGGTAATAAGATTGTTGTCAGAACTATGCCAGAAGGAACATCGTTTGTTACTTTGGATGGTGTGGAACACAAATTGTCTGAACATGATTTGGCTATTTGCAATGTTGATGAACCAATGTGTATAGCTGGTGTATTTGGTGGAAAGGGCAGTGGAACTTATGAAACTACTAAAGATGTGATGTTTGAATCGGCTTATTTCCATCCAACGTGGATAAGAAAAAGCGCACGTAGGCATGGTTTGCAGACAGATGCAAGTTTCCGCTTCGAACGTGGTATTGACCCTGATGGACAAATATATGCTGTAAAGATGGCTGCTATGTTGGCAAAGGAGTTTGCAGGTGGTGAGATTGCTATGGAAATCAAGGATGTCTGCAATGAGAATTTACCGAAGAATGCAATTATAGATTTTGAGTACAAATATTGTTGGGATTTAGCAGGTAAAGAAATTCCAAAAGAAATAATTGAAAGCATTTGTATCAACCTAGGCATGAAGGTCTTGGAAAAGAGTGAAACTGCTATTAAACTAGAAGTGCCGGCTTATCGTGTAGATGTAACAAGACCATGTGATGTAGTGGAGGAAGTGTTGCGTATTTATGGTTATAACAATATAGAAATTCCAACGCAATTAAAATCTTCATTGACTACTAAGGGTGATTTAGACAAGAGTAATAAGGTTCAAAATATTATAGCAGAACAATTAGTAGGATGTGGATTTAATGAAATCCTTAATAATTCATTGACTAAGATATCCTATTATGATGTTGAAGATGCAAAGAGTGTGATTCAGTTGGAACATTGCGTGAAAGTTATTAATCCATTGAGTCAAGACTTGGGCGTAATGCGCCAGACTTTGCTCTTCGGTGGGTTGGAGTCTATCGCACACAATGCGAACAGAAAGATGCCTGACTTAAAATTGTTTGAATTTGGAAATTGCTATTATTATGATGCCGAGAAAAAATCTGGAATTATTGGCAATTCATCAACAGCAGATAATTCAAAACAAGTGTTGAGCGCATATGCAGAAGAGTATCATCTTGCGCTTTGGTTAACAGGAAAGAAAGTTAGCGGTAGCTGGATTCATGGTGAGGAAGAATCAACCATCTATGAAATGAAGGCCTATGTAATGAATATATTGCAGAGGGTAGGGACTAGTATGGGGCAACTAGTGTTTGGTGAGATGAAAAATAATGTTTTCTCTAAAGCTATCACTATAAGTAATCGTGGCGGAAAAATTATAGCTCTATATGGTATTGTCAGCAAACAACAGACAAGTAAATTTGATATTCAGGTACCTGTGTATTATGCTGATTTTGATTGGAATGCTCTTATGAAACTTGTGCGTAAATCTAGCGTGACTTATCACGATATTCCTAAGTTCCCTTCTGTCAGCCGTGACTTGGCATTGTTGATTGACAAATCTGTGTCGTTTGGTCAAATAGAAGAAATTGCATATCAGTCTGAACGCAAATTGCTTAAAGAAGTAAAACTATTTGATGTATATGAAGGTAAGAATTTACCTGAAGGCAAGAAGAGTTATGCAGTCAATTTTATTCTGCAAGATGAAACTAGGACACTGAATGATAAGGCTATTGATGCTATTATGAATAAGATTATTAATAATCTGAAACAAAAAATTAATGCTGAACTAAGATAAATCAATAAAAATACAAAAAAATGGGAAGAGCTTTTGAATTTAGAAAAGCCCGTAAGCTTAAGCGCTGGGGCAACATGGCAAAGACATTTACTCGTCTAGGTAAACAAATAGCAATTGCTGTAGCAGAAGGTGGTCCAGATCCTGACAATAATGCTCATCTTCGTGCAATTATTGCAACTTGCCGACATGAGAATATGCCAAAGGATAACATTGATCGTGCAATTAAAAATGCAATTGGCAAGGATAAATCTGCATGGAAAGTAATGACTTATGAAGGATATGGCCCTCATGGAATAGCCGTATTCGTGGATACGTTAACTGATAACACCACAAGAACTGTGGCTGATGTGAGAAGTATATTTAATAAGTTCAGTGGAAACCTTGGTAATATGGGATCACTAGCTTATCTTTTTGATCATTATTCTCAGTTTACATTCAAGAAAAAGGAAGGTGTGGACATGGATGAAATGATTCTCGAACTTATTGATTTTGGTGTAAATGATGAATTTGATGAAGAATATGATGAAGATAAGGATGAAACAACTATCACAATTTATGGTGATCCAAAGAGCTTCTCTAATATCCAGAAATATTTGGAGGACAACGGATTTGAGATTGTAGGGGCAGAATTTACTTATATTCCTAATGATACTAAAGAAGTTACAGATGAGCAACGTGAGACTATAGAGAAAATGGTTGAACGATTAGAGGAATTTGAAGATGTGCAGAATGTCTATACAAATATGAAATAATTTTGTGTCTTCTTGGTAAAATGTAGTATGAATATCAATTGCAAAGTTATATCCTCCCTATGCTTAATAGCTGGGGAGGTATGTTTTTCTGCTTGTCAAGAATCAATAGGAGAACGCCTGGAAAGAGAAACACGTGATTATACTGAGAAAAATTGCCCGCAACGTTTTGATAAAGATGGTACTATTATTTTAGATAGTTTAGTGTTTCATAATGATGGAAAGAATGATTATACATACTATTATTCTATAGCACATACTTATGCTGTCCCTGAGGTATTTGACAAAGTAAAGGACGAAACTCGTCAGTCATTACTTAATGGTGTGAAGAATTCTGTAGAACTTCGTCACATTAAGGCTGAAGGATTGAACATTATTTATATTTACAAGGATGATTCAACGCATCAAGTAATTGCATCTTATAAATTTACAAAAATGGACTATGAGTGAAAAACAATTAATAGCTAGAAATTTATTCTTGCAGGGGTTTAATTGTAGTCAAGCTGTGTTTTGTGCTTTTGCTCAAGATTATGGGATTGATAAAAATTTAGCGCTGCGTCTTTCTGCTTCATTTGGTGGTGGTATTGGTAGAATGCGTAAGACTTGTGGGGCTTTTTGTGGCTTGTCTATGCTGATAGGACTTGAAAAGGGGCAAACGGAAGAGAATGACATAGAAACAAAACAAGAGAATTATCGAATTGTACAAGAACTTGCTAAGAAATTCGCAGCAGTTCATGGTAGCATTACTTGTGAGGAACTGTTGAAAATTAGAAAAGAGTCAAAAATTTCTCATATTCCTGACGAACGTAATGAGGAATATTACCGGAAAAGACCTTGTTTGACTGTGGTGGAAACTGCTGTAAGTTTATTTGAATCTTTTCTTGAAGAATCGAAATAGGTTAAATGTTACCAAGTGTGTTCGCACACACCATAAAAATGTTCGTAATAGTTAATGAATGTTAAATATTGATGTTTTTTGTGTAGAATATCTCTTTATTAGCTAGATAACTCATAATTATTTCATAACTTTGCAT